>CAZXUP010000061.1:0-7633 GCA_964643815.1 uncultured Vampirovibrionales bacterium | reverse complement strand
CTTTGACGCCCGGAATTTCGACAATCATGCGGCGCTCGCCGGCTCTCTGCACAACAGCCTCACCAATCCCCATGCCGTTTACCCGGCGTTCAATGACGGATTGCAAACTTTCCATAATAGAGGGGGTTACTTTCGGAACGTCCGGTGTGGGTTCCGCTTCCAGGGTCAATCGGGTGCCGCCCTTCAAATCCAGTCCCAGGCGAATATTATCCCGGTCTTTGACCACGGTCCAAATGGACGCCATTATCAATACAACGATAATCAGCAGGTTGATTTTGGGGTTTTTAAACATGGCTGCGCTTTCTCTGGGTCCCGTCCTAACGGGAGATATTGTAATGGAAAAGCGCAGAAAATCATACTAACGCGGAAGTACCATCAGGACGGATTTGACGGGGCGCTTAACGGGCGAGCCGTCTTTGTTGAACTTGCCGTAGTAAGGCTTGCCTTCAAACAAGAGACCGGACGAGCTGCCGCCGTCCAGGGCAATGGCTTTTACGGCGCCCCGGGCCGCCAGAAGCGAAGCCATATCGGACAGGCTGAAGCCGGTTTTTGCCGGATTGCTTGGGGATTGCGCGCCCATCACGATAATCACATCGCCTTGCTCGGTCAGTCCCAAAACGCTCCTGGCGTTCAGGGCGCAAACCCCAATCGGATCGCGAATCAATTTGCCTTGGGCGTCATAATCCACAAAGCCTTCTTCCAGGTCGCCCAATTTGGGCAGCAACGAAGGCCCTGCACCAATGGACGCCTGCATGACGCAATCGGTGGGAATGGGGCTCTCGTGGGCGACGATGTCGTATCGGGTTTTGAATTGGCCGGCAGTATTCCGGCAAACGTAGGTTCTGAACTCACTCCGATCAAAAATTTTGGGTAAATAGGGCTGTATCTTTGCATTACCGATCAGCTGTGGATTGAGACGCGGATCGCCGGATAAAACCCCATTTTCAAAGATGAAAGAAGTTGTCAGTCCGTTGTTGGGATCGAAAAAGCCGCCGTTGATCAGAAAAACGGGCGATTTTTCCTTGATGTTTTTCCAGACGGGGGCCTCAATTGTTGAAAGAGGTTTGGCAATGGCGGGAACCACAAGATAGGGGGCATCTGCAGATACTTCAAGTATATAAAGATCGCCTTTTGGAAATTGCTTTTTTTCCAAAGAAAGGCTGGGAGGCTGCGCTGGGGGTTGATTATTGGCAGAAGCGCGGTTGAGCCCGCTCATGCTGAGCACTCCCAATGCGACAACGGCCAGAAAAACCGCTGATGATAACAAACCCCAACGGAGCAGACGCATAGAGTGGATTATCATTGACTTAAGCCTCTTTTGTTTATTTATTAATACTTTCATTTAATTCAGCCTCCCCTCTGGTATCGATACAAGGGAGAGCTAACAAACCCATCAACAGATTGGGCTGAAAAAGTGGGGACGACCGCCGGAGAAGCAGTCGTTTCAACCCGGTGCATGGCTTCAACAGGGCCAGAGGTATCGTAGCGTATTGGGAGGATATCTGTCGATGAATTTCTGTAAAGGCAATTGTTAAGCAGCCAGACAATCCCTAAGCAGGCATAAAGCCTCATGCCCCCGAGTTGACAGCTTGACGCCTAGCATTAAAACCCTCTAAAGTGTTTTTATATAACCGGGTACCGGCTTGGTTTTTTGGGCTTACGGGTACCTTTATACAGGCGTTACGACATAATAGCAGGACGAGGGATCACGGGGTGCCGATACTCCCCATTACTGGTAAATTGCTTCCAACCAATATGCGAAACCTGGCGTATCTGGGGGAAATTGCCGCGTTTACCCGGCTTGCCTACGGGGGCGTTCGCGTGTGGGAAAACCGCCCCAATCTGGCTGTTGAGCAAGGGCTGAGCAAAAGCGAAGGCAAGCAACGGTTTTGGGAGCGTGTCTTTGTTGAATTGATTGGGACTTCAGCCTACTTGTTCTTTTTACACTTAGGGCAAGACCTGGTCAGCAAGATGGCGGAAAGCAAGTGGTTTGCCGGTAAGGCGCAATTACCCCTGATCAAGGGTACGCATCCGGCTTTGACATCTCGGGAGGTTGAAGAGGTCAACAAGGCCATTACAAGGGTTTATGGAGAAGGCCGCCAAGGGTTGATTCATCGGGTTTTGTACGAGCATCCCGCAGAGAAGAATGGCAAGACGCTCATTCGTAAAGGTAAAACGATCATCCGTCCCAAGGCCTCCCTGGCGACATTGGCCAAGGAGCTGGAAAAAGTGGGGGGAGGCTTGCTGCAAAAAGTGCAGTCGCATCAGCCTTACATGAATGAATTGGAAAACTTTGCCCGCCTGATGAACCGGCGCGCCAACAAGGTCATTTTGAGTGGGGTGTTGTTAAGCGCGGTGGTGGGTGGTTTTGTCACGCAGTGGATGAACGACCGCCTGTTTGCCCCCTTTATTCATAAGTCTCTCCAGAAAAAATATAAAACGCCAGTATCTTCTACTCAGCCTCAAGGGGCTACACAAGCCTATCCGATGTCTGATACGTATCAACCACGCCCCTCCTTCAACAATCCTGCCACGATACCTTTCCAGCCAGGAAACCCTTATTATGAGTCTGTCCCCAATCGGGCCAACGCCACCCAAGGGGCATTGTCATGAGTCTTACGCCCATCACAAATAACCGCCTGGGACTTGGCGGGGCCGTCAAACAATTTGGTCGCCATGCGGGGCAAATTGCCTATAACGCCGGGCAGCACATGCTGGAAAATCCTGCCACGCTGAAGAGCAACTCGCTGATCATTTCCTCCTTGATCGTGGTGCTATCGCGCATCCTGGTCGCCAATCTTTCGGCCATCAAAACCAAGGGGACGCCGGAAGGTCCTCATCGTTACCGGGAAGCCATCAGCACCAACATCCGTGAAGTGTGCGGGTGGACCTTCGGCTTTCTCGTGCTGAGGCAATTCCAGAACCTAATCAGTTTGGCAATGCGTAAAGGCTTCGATATCACCATCAAAAACGAGCCGCCAAAACTCTGGTCACAACTTTATAGCGCATCTCAGAAGGCTTTCGGTAAGAGGGAGCGGCTAGACAATTTTCCGGTGAGCAAACCATCCCTTTGGACAGAACTGGAGGTTCATCCCAACACGAATAACGAGCGAACCCAGTGGTTGTTGCGTAAACTCAAAAAGATTCCCTGGCTTAAAGACTGTCAGGATGTTGGCTTGATGAAAAGTTTTTATCGAGCGACCCCAATCATCTTGGGATCCATTCCGGCCATCGCGTTGGCCGGTTACATGCTGGAACGATTTACGCGTGATCATGGGGATGAGGTTGTCAGTTTTGTCAGCCGCAAGCTAGGCCCCAAAGGGGGCAACCATCAAAACTGCACCCATGGCGGCGTGGTGGATCAGCGCTTCGATCAGTTTCTCAGCCGTGTAAAAACCCGACGTTCTACAGTTCCTGCTGCTTCCGCCCCCGACGAAACCCCGTAGGTGTTTCAAATGTCGCTGACGCGCTCCTTGTTGTGGATATAATGAGCACATGACCCCTTCCCATCCTTTACCGTTTCATAACCTGCTGCTGGGCACGGATTTGGTCTTTGTCCCCCGTCTAGGCAAAAGCCATCAGCGGTATGGCGATGTTTTTTTTGAGAAACTGCTGACGCCGCAAGAGTGGGTGGCTTGCAATCGGGGCGAAAATCCAAAGCCTTTGCATGTTCTTCGTCGGGCTGCCGGTAAAATTGCTATCAAAGAGGCTGTTTCCAAGGCTTTGGGTACGGGGCTCAACGGTTTGGGCTGGGGACAAGGGGTTGGCTGGTTGGAAATCGAAACGATTGCCCAAAATCAAAGCCCCCCCGGTCTGCAATTGTCCGGGAGGGCTTTTGAAGTGGCAACCAGGCTAGGAGTTCGGGATTGGCGGGTCAGCCTGTCTCACGAAGGTGACTACGCCATATCGACCGTCATCGGCCTGGTTTAAGTTTAGGCGCTAGCGCCGCCAAAACCACCCATGATCGGCTTTTTAGCAACGATTGCGGGCTTTTTGGAAGCTGCCGCTTTTTTAGCAGCCGGTTTTTTGATGGAGCTAATTTTTTTAACCGTCGCTTTTTTCTTTGCTACGGTTGCTTTCTTAGCAACGGTTTTCTTGGCTGCTACTTTTTTGGTTACTTTTTTAGCCGCCGGTTTCTTAGCCGCTGTCTTCTTCTTGGCGACGGTTTTCTTGGCTGCTACTTTCTTGGTTACTTTCTTAGCGACGGCTTTCTTCGCTGCTGGTTTCTTCTTGGCTACCGCTTTTTTAGCGACGGCTTTCTTCGCCGCTGGCTTTTTCTTAGCGACCGATTTCTTGGCTACCGCTTTTTTAGCGACGGCTTTCTTCGCCGCTGGCTTTTTGGCGGTTACTTTTTTGGTCGCCGGTTTTTTGGCTACGGCTTTCTTCGTGGCCTTCTTTACCGTCGACTTCTTGGTCGTGGTTTTTTTCATGGTTGTTTTCCCCTTTGCTTCTTTGCTTTTTTTATTGGTACTAGTTGAAGTTTTAGTGACAGAACCTTGTACAAGACCGAGGGTTTGCTCCGTTTTTTGACGAGCCATCCGCACCGCTTCCCGAAGCCCGGATTCAAAGTCATCCTTACCGGACTGGAAGCGATGGATCAGATCCTCGGCAAACTTTTTGGCGTCAGCCGGATTCAGATCGCCATTGGCAACCATCTCATCCACCATATCTTTAACCGCGTGACCCATTTTCTCAGCAGTCATTACGGTGGCGCCCAGCCCAACCAGAAATGCCCGCTTCAGAGATTCGATGGAGTCATTTCCTTTTTGGGCTGTTACCTTGTTACCGGTACGAGCCGAGGCAACCGCTTTGCCAGAATGCTTCGCGCTTTTCGTGGCGCCAGCCTTCCTGGTGTTTGTCGTCGGTTTTCTCTTATTCAACTCTACACTCCTAACTCTGTATCCGGCTCATTCATCAACTGCCATTGTATATCGGTTTTGATATTTTTTGGGTGCTTTCGGTTTTTATTTTTCGGAAGTGCTTCGTGAAACTTTAAAAAATTTTTGAATGCTCTTCCTAAATTCAGATTTTACCTGATTTTTTGCAAAAACTATGCATACTTTTCAATAGCCCAAAAAACTTCTTGCCGGTCGTAATGGCGGAAACGCATGTCATGCAAGCGAAGACACCGTTTCTTCATGCGGAAGGCAAAAAAATCAATTTTTGAAAGTTCCTCCGTTCGGAGGAACGAAACGCGGTTTTGAGCGATCAAATTCAAGAATCCGGATCATCTATCCGAAAAAACACATGGACTTGGAGTAGTAAACACACTAAACAAAATTTGCACTGAAGGAACGCTGAAATGGGCCTTGCAGCCAGTCAATCCAGGTATCTCACGCTGACCGCGAGAAAAAGCGATCTGGAGCTTACGGGGCAACAGATCAACCAGTCTCGTTTGCAACTTGCCAATGTGACTAATGATTTGTTCAACACGGCTACCACGCTCGATCCGGATACACCCGAAGCGATCGAAATTCAACTTCGTATCAATGCGATGCAAAGCTTGGACCAGGCATTGGAGTTGCAGCTCCGCCGGGTGGATACGCAACAGCAGGCCGTTCAGACCGAACTGGAAGCCGTCAAAAAAGTAATTGATAAGAATGTTGAACTCACATTCAAGACGTTCGCATAACTGCCGATATGGGGAATAGACTATGAGGTCGATGGATTCCAATGAGCTACAAAAACGATTCGTTTCTCGTCATTCTCAACAGCTACCATACCTCCAGCAGCGCTGCCAAAGCCGAGCTGTTTGAGACGTATGATCGCTTGCGTGACCTGACCGTATCCGGCCCGGCGCTGGGGGGCAGCGGCATTGGAAAATTTGGCGGCCTGTTGATGAACGTGGCGCGCATGTTTGGCGCGGCACCCTTTCTGCCGACATTCGGCAACGAATCCATGAACATTCCGGGCACTTCGTATTATGGTCCGATCAGCGGCGGAACCGGTATTCTGCCGGGTGGGCAAGCGGCGTTCGGTCTGGCGCCGTTTTCACAGGTGACAGGGCTTACCAACGGCGGTGCAGCCCCGATTGATAATTCATCCGTTGCGCCGCTCAGCCTCTTTTCTTCCTCCGGGATTGGATCGCTATCGAGCAGCATGCTGGGCTTTTCAGGAATCGGCGATACCGGTTTCCCGAGTGAATCCATGGTTGGCGGGTTTTTTGCGGGCGGAGCCGCGCCCATTAGTGGCGATGCGTTTGGTTCGCTTGGCAGTGGCATGGTTGCAGGCGGGGCTAGCGGTGTTTCGACGGCTGCAACCGCTGGCGGACTGGCGGTTGGGACAGCGGCGGGGGCCGGATTTGGCCGCAACTGGGTCATGCCGGCTGCAGGAATTGTCAGTGGAATTGGTGGTTTGTTGACCACCTTGGGGCCATTTTTTGGCCCATTTGGGATTGCCGCCGCGGCGGGTGGCGCTGTGATGAACGGCATGGCCGGGGCGGTGCTGTCGTCATTCCAGCATGTGTCCAACCGCATTTTGGTGAACGCGGATACGATTCTCACCAACAAGATCAAGAACCTGGAAACCACGGTAAAGCAACTGGATGCCCAAGAGGATGTTTTGAAGAAGCTGATGAAGGAACAACTCGACGGCGATAAAAAAGCCCTGGATAACTTGTAACCCAGGGAGGGGTCTGGGGAAGGAATGGCCTCAGGCTCAAGTTAAAGTTATAAAGGGAAAGTTTTATGGCCAACAAAAATCCTCCCCCGCAAAACGATTCTAATATGACGGCCAGTTTGCTGAATGGCTACCTGACTGATCGCAATCCGTTTCAGGCTTTGGTGGGTGATGTGGGGCACATGATCAACGTCATCGCCAACCTGGGGAAAACCCGAAAAGTTGCCCAGATGCGTATCGAACAATTGCAACAACAGGCAAGCAAAGTGGAATTTTATATCGATGCGGGCAATCCAAAAACCGCCGGTACGAGAATTGATCGTTTGCGTTGAGCGTTTCTCGAATCTAAATAGAATCGCTGGAAATTTCTTCGAGAGATTCTAAATCGGCTTCTGTGGCTTCAGGCGGGTTCGTGTGATTCGGGCGCGATACGCCTTCCTCTTTGCCGAGCAACTGCACCAGGCTGGCCAGATCTTTTTTGTCGGCGGTCAGCTTGAAATATTCGTGGAAGTTACGGGTGACGTTCAAAACGTACGAGCGCCCTTCGCGACGCTTGGAAATGAGCTTGCGCGCCAGCAGGTTGGCAATATGATCGTAGGCCCCGCTGCCCCGCCATTCGATGAGATCCGACTGCAAAACAGGGGCCTTGATGGCGATGGCGGATAACGTGCGGAGTTCTGCCGCAGACATTTCCAGCGGCATCATCTTATTCACGACATCACCGTACTCTTCTTTCACCTGTAAGATGTAGCCATCGGTGTCGTCCACTTCCAGAGACGATTCGGCCCGGAAGTTGTAATCACCCATCAGTTCCACCAGGGCAAAGGCGACTTCCTCTTGCGGAGCCTCGATGGTTTCGGCAATTTCCTGTAGCGTGAGGGCCTTGCCGGTCATGAACAGCACGGCTTCAATACGGCCTTTTAAGGTTTGTCCCGGCAAAAGCTTGACGCTTAATTTAGAATCTGTAGCGTTATCTGCTACTTTCAATGTGGGGGAGGGAACGGACCCCACATTG
>CAZXUP010000060.1:0-11931 GCA_964643815.1 uncultured Vampirovibrionales bacterium | reverse complement strand
AGACGATTATCCAGGTTGTCTAACACATTGTCTAACAGGCTCATCACTCGCCTGATAAACCGTTAAGATCCACTCTTCCTTGAACCAAACCCGCAGGTTTCATCCCCTGCGGTTTTCTTTTTTCTTCAGAAAAATTTAGCGAAAAAACAACGCGATAGACGCCAACGTATTGTTAAACAGATGCCCCAGAATCCCCGGCACAATCGACTGCGTCCGTTCGCGCCAGTAACCCAGCAACAAGCCCA
The DNA here is from genome assembly GCA_964643815.1 of uncultured Vampirovibrionales bacterium. Lineage (GTDB taxonomy): Bacteria > Cyanobacteriota > Vampirovibrionia > Vampirovibrionales > Vampirovibrionaceae > CAZXUP01. The sequence continues at coordinate 11,686 of CAZXUP010000060.1, read as the reverse complement.
GGCACAGCACATACATCAACGCCTGCAAATTGGAAAAATAACTGCCGTGAAACAGCACGAACAACAGGCAGGTAAACAGCACCGTGCGCACCGGCGGCGATATTTTATGAAAGGTGGATTGCACAAAACCTCGAAACACCAGCTCTTCAATCACCGGCGCCGTAATAATGGCAAAAACGGCAATCATCTGAAGCTCGTTGGACGTGTATTTCGCATACGGCTGATCCGGCGCCAGACCCAACGATTTCATCCACAGGTTAATCAGCAATACCAAGCTCAGCATCCCCATCATGACATACAGGGCTTCCCGGATGTAGTAGGCCTTGGGGCGACTCAAATCGATCCCCAGGTACGGCGCCAGATTGCACCGATATTTCCAGCTTAAAAACGCAAAAATCCCTACCCAGCTAAACAACGTGATGGCCTGCTGGACGAAAATCCGGTAGGCTGGCTCGATAAACGGGTTGGTCAGCGTCAAAATATTGGAGACCAGGAGGGGGATGAGAATGTACCCGGAAAACAAGCCAACCGCCACGGTATACATATCCCACGGCGGTAACGGCAAGCGATGGCCCTGATCCGGTTGTTCGGGAACGCTATCCAATTTGGAGACATCCTGTTGTATGCTAATAACGTATGACCATCCGCTGGCGAGAAATAACCGATCGAGAAGTGCCCTTGCACAGGGCCATTATATCAGACATCCTGCTTTGGGTTCTGCTGGTTTTGCTTGTGTCGCTGGGTGTTTACCTGTTTGCTATCCGCATCCCGGAAAAGCGGGGGCAAACCATCGTCCTGCATCTCAAAGACGCCAATGAAATCAGCAAGGGGTCGTCGATGCGGATGATGGGCACCGAAATCGGCTACGTGGATGACCTGCGTATCCAGCGCGATCATGTGGAAATCACCGTGCAAACCTATCCAACCTCCCTTGAGATCCCTTCAGGATCGATATTTACCATTCTGTTTACCGGACTGGCCGGAGGAAAAAGCATTGAAGTGGAGATCCCCGCCGTTCCTCGTCCCAACATCAACGGAAAACCGGTCTATCAGGTGCTGGAACCTGTCCGGATGAAACAAGCCCTCAACTCCACCATCGATGTGACACAGGCCCTACAAGATGGCGCGGAAAACATCACCGATTTTTTCGGCAAAAAGAAACCGGTTGAAGAATTACAATTCAACATCCGGGAAGGGTACCAGATGACCAAAGACAGCATCGCCTATACCGATATTTTGAAGAACGAGATTTCTCAACTGCAACGCGACATTACGGATAGCGCCACCAGCGCGCATGGCGCCTTCACCGATATCAACCACGGCGCACAAAAAGCCGTGGGAAAAACCCAGCCTCAGCATCTTCGTCCTGCCATCACCAGTCTGTTTCACAATGTTCGCAATTTTGAAAACTTTCTCATCGACTCCAGCACCGGTGCATCCAAAATTCCCGTCATGACGGGGCAGCTCAATCAGGTCAACAACAGCAACAGCCAGCTTAGTGCCTGGCTACAAAAAACACAAAGCCGTGTTGCGCAATGGCCCATCATCCAGTTCATGGATCGCATCGAAGCCGGGCAAGCAGGTTTCACAGGCTTTTTAGACTGGCTTGACCCCATTTCCAATCAAAATTCACAAGCCGCTTTATGTCAAGTACGCCAAAATATTCAGCGCTTTAACCAGCAAGTGATTCGGCTGGATCAAAAAATCAGCACAAAAATAGTACCAGCTAACCAATCAAAAACAATGCAAACCCAACCAGCTCCCGTGCAGCCTGTTGTGCTTGTTGATCGCAACGGCATCCCCATTCAACAAACACAGCCCCGTTGGTGGACAAACAATCCGGCAGCCTCTAAAACCCCACCCCCAGCGCTCACACAAGCATCCGGCTTGCAAACCCAAAAGCCGGACGCTTTCCCGGTTCGTCTATTGAAAGGCGTCGGCACAGCCTGCCGCCGCATCTGGGACGCCATCTGCAGCCTGTTTTAGATCAAAGTTCAGCAAACAATTATTTCGCTTCACCATTCTTTGTCATTCCCTCGAAAGCGGGAATCCATTGTCAGGATTTAGCTCGACTCGAGTTGAAAAAATAAAGTTCCTTATTTTCACCGAAAAATGGATTCCCGCTTTCGAGGGAATGACAGGAAAGACATCAGATATTCGCTTGTTCCAGCCAAGGTTTGGCCAATACTAGAATTTCTTGAAGACGCGCTTGATTACTTAAGTGCAAGGCGCCCAGCAAGGCTTCCAAGCCGGTCGCCTGACGGTGATCAGCCTGATTGGCCCGCCGTCCGACACTCACGCCCACGTTGCGCCCCTGGCGTACAATCTCCAGCTCGGCTTCGGTTAAATGCGGTTTGAGCTGATGCAACAATTCAACCTGGGCGGCGGCTTTGGCGCGCGCCGTGGTAAAGGCATGCAAATCTTTGGAGTGCGACAGATTTTTGGCCACCGCCAGTTCGCGTAGAAACATCTCAAACACCACATCGCCTAAAAAAGCGAGCGCACGGGGATGGGGCAAATTTTGAAAAGTGTCTTGCATAGTAGGGAGGGGACGGATCTCACATAAAAAACTATTTACGCATCACTTCCCACGAAGTCGTTCCATCTTTGTGATCCATAATCTGAATTCCAATATCAGACAGATGCTTACGAATCGCATCCGCCTGCGTCCAGTTCTTGATTTCCTTTGCGCGCTTGCGCATATCGAGAATTTCCGTCAGCAGCACTTCCGGTTCCTGGTCCGGCTCCAGCCACTTCCCAGTCATCTCTTTGTAGATCGTTCGGATTTCGTTTTTTGGTAATGTTTCTTCTTTAAATAAGAACTCCAGGGAAAAACCTAACAAATCAAAAATAGATACTAACTCTTGAAAATGAAACTTATCTTCTTCTATTACCGCTTGTAGATCCACTTTGGAAAGGGAGTCATTTAAACAAGACAACGCTACTGGAGTATCCAAATCCAAAAGCAAAGCCGTTTTCAACTTGAAGTGATTTCCCATTGGGAAATACAAATGCCATTCTTTTTCTGTAAACAACGCGTTCCAATTTTTCTGAACTGCTTGATAACCATCCATACTTTTTACAATCAACGCATCTACTGTGCTTTGATCATATCCAAGCTTTTCTTTAAATTTCTTGAGCTTTGTTTCGGCCTTACGAGTCCAATTTTCCGCAGCCTGTAGTGCCTCATTGTTAAAATCCACGGGCATCCGGTAATTGTTCGTCAGCAGGAAATAGCGGATGGTGTTTGCGTCATAGCGCTCCAGTACTTTTTTGACACTCGAAAAATTACCCAAACTTTTGGACATTTTTTCGCCGCTGACATTCACAAAGCCGTTGTGCATCCAGTACTTTGAAAACCGCTCGTTGGCATGCGATTCTTCCGCACCGCCATGCAAACCGTGCCACATCTCGCTCTGGGCAATCTCGTTTTCATGATGTGGAAACACCAAATCGGCCCCACCGGCATGAATATCAATCTGAGCCGACTGAAACACCTGGTAATTCATTGCGGAACATTCAATATGCCAACCCGGTCGGCCCCGCCCCCAAGGCGATTCAAAGCAATAGCCCTGCACCCGCTTTTCATCGGTCGCCTCATCCGACGGCACGGCTTTCCACAGCGCAAAATCCAGCGGGGATTCCTTGTCCAGATCCACTTCAACCCGTGCACCGCTTTGCAAGGCTTCCGGCGGTTTTTTGCTGAGGGCCAGATAATTGGGTTTGGACGACACCCGAAAATACACGCTGCCATCTTTGGCGACATACGCCGCATTTTTCGCAATCAACGCTTCAATTGCCATAATCATCATCGGGATGGATTCGGTCGCTTTCGGCTCCACATCCGGCGATAACACATTCAGCGCGCGCATATCATCCACAAAACTTTGATAGTTTTTCTCCGCCACGTCAGTAGGCATCACACCCAACGCTTGTGCCCGGTTCAAAATTTTGTCATCGACATCGGTAACGTTGCGAACATACGTGACGTCGTAACCCAAAAATTTGAGGAAGCGATACAGCACATCCCACGTAATGTAGCAGCGGGCATGCCCCAGATGCGCGTCATCGTAAACCGTCGGGCCACACACGTACATTTTCACTTTTTTACCCGCCGGGTCCAATGGCACAAACGGCTCTTCCTTGCCGGTCAGCGTGTTAAACAACATCAATTGAGGCATCGATTCCGGCATCGTTTCAACTCCGCTCGCTGACGCCGGAAACAGGCGTCTCTGCCAGGAAACGGCGTCCTTCAATGAGCACCGGCAAGCCCCGCACCACGCAAAAAATAACCGCCAAGTACGCAGATACCAAACCAACATTAGTGATGATTATCGCCGCCTCCGGGCGAAAGCCGGGCGTGTGGCCCAAAATCAAAAACGCAAAGGCAGAGGCTTTGGTGACCGCATACGCCGTTCGGCTAAAGTTGGAACTCACCAGCAACCCGCCCACTTTGCTCTGCTGCATGCTGGTTTTTCCAAACGCGGTATAGCCTTGCTCCAAGGCCATCGAACGCAGACCATCGACTAAAATGCCCCGGACAATCACCACCAGCGGAACCCACAACGGCAGCCAACCCAGCGCCAGAAACGTGACCCAGTAAATCTGCTCGATCACCCGATCGCCCAGAATATCAATCACCGCGCCCAGCTTGGAGGTCTCGCCCAACTTGCGCGCCAGATAACCATCCAGCGCATCCATCGCAATGACCATAATCGTCAGCAAAAAACAGAGCAAATACACGGCCTGACTTGGGATGAAAAGCAACCCAATCACCAGCAGACCGAGCAACGTGCGAATCAGCGAAACCAAATTTGCCATGCCTGCTATTGTATAACGGAGACAATCGCTTCGCTATGCAAGCACGCTATGACGAACAAAATCACACTTAATTAACGGCGGCAGGGCTGTTAAGCCGCGCGTACAGCTTTTGATACGCCTCCGCGCTGGGTCGCCAGCTATGATCGACCGCCAGGCCCCGCCGAATCAAATCCTGCCAAACCGGCTTGTCCCGATAGATTTGCAGGGCGTCCAAAAGCGTTTCCTGCAATTTATCCGCGCTATAGGCATGAAACACAAAGCCGTTGCCGGTTTCAGCGTCTTCCCGCACATCAGACACCGTATCGGATAGACCACCCACCCCGCGCACCAGCGGCACGGCCCCATAACGCAAGGCAATGAGCTGCCCCAGGCCGCAAGGCTCAAACGCGCTGGGCATCGCAAACAGGTCGGCCCCGGCGTAAATTTTCATCGCCAATGCCGTATTAAAGCCGATATAGCTTCGCACGTTCCGGGCCGTCCCGTTCAACTTTTTCAGTGCGTCCTCCATTTTGGGATCACCCGTCCCCAGCACCACAAACTGCACCTGAGTCCCGGACGCTTCCAACTGCTTCATAACCGGCAACAGCAAGTCCAAACCCTTTTGGTCTGCCAGACGTCCAACAAAACCCACCAGCGGTGTTTCCGGTTCTACCGGCAAGCCCAGCTCCATCTGCAAAGCCTCCTTGCAGGCGGCCTTGCCTTGGACAAAAGTCTTGATATCGTAATGCGTCGTGATAAACGCATCCACTTGCGGGTTATAGAGTTCCGTATCAATACCGTTCAGGATGCCGGACACCTTCTGGCACGACGCCCGAATCACGCCATCCAGCCCGGCTCCAAATTCGGGCGTCTGGATTTCCTGCGCATAGGTCGGCGACACGGTGGTTATCGCATCCGCCTTTAAAATACCCTCTTTCAGCCAGTTCGTCTCGCCATAAACACCCTGATAGCTGATGTTATGGATGGTCAGCACCGATTGCGTCCGGGAAAAATACTGATCATACGGGCGGATATCGGCCAACGTGACGGCGACTGAACCCGTATGCCAGTCATGCACATGCAAGATGTCAGGCCGATAGTGAAGACGCCGCAGCAACTCGAACACCGACTGGCTAAACACCAGAAAGCCTTCCAGCTCCCAGGCGGGCTGTCCATACGGATACACCTGCTTGCGGGCGCCAAACAAATCGTAATTATCCACAAAATAAACCGGCACATTACTACGTGGTAGCGTGCCTTTCCAAATCGTCACCGGGTAGTCCTTGCCATGAAACTGGATATCAAACGCCAGCCCGGTTGGCTCCAAGCGATGCGCTTCGGGATCGATCAACCCATAGCGAGGCGTGATAATCATGCAATCCACACCCAATTCGCTCACGGCACGCGGCAAACTCCCGAGCACATCGCCCAGGCCACCGGCATGCGAAAACGGAGCCACTTCCGCCGAACAAAAAACCGTTTTCATCCGATCCGCATCCCCGCGAAAACCTCTACGCTAGTGGAGACATACTGTATGCCAAACGAGACTTCAGAACTACTGCCCGGTTGGCGAGGCGTGCGCCTCGTCCATCACCACGGCAATGCTTTTGATCGCCGCCGACTGGGCCTCGTCCATCGCCCGCGTCAAGGCCTCGTGCCTGGCTTCGGGATTGGTCTTGATGATAATCCCATCCGGCTTGTCGGCCTTCAGGCTCCGCAACTCGTTCACCAGCCAATTGGGTGAAATATTTTTGCCATCGATGCTGTACGCGCCGCTGGCGTCAATCAGCAACTCGATCGTCTTGGGCGTCTCTTTCACCTCCGCCGAAGGGCCCACGGTTGGCACCGGCAGCTTCAAGCCCTTGGTATCGAGCATCGGGGCGACCACCATCATGATAATCAGCAACACCAGAAAGATGTCCGTCAACGGCGTGATGTTGATCTCGTTGAAGATTTGCTTGCGATTCGCGGCTCTCATTGCGCCTCTCCTTCCAGGGTAGGCCCACCAGACAGGCTCGCGTCAGACATCGGCCCGGCGCCTTGCTGTTGTTGCAGCTCGCCTTGCCGCGCGACGCTCAAGGCTTCACCCGCCACGGTGGCCTTGGTAAAGCCCGCATCACGCGCCGCCTCGAAAATTTTGTACACCTGACCACTCTTGGTCGCCTTGTCCGCCCGGATGATCACATTCCGCTCAGCCGGTTCCGCCGGGTCGGGCATACCAGACGCGGATTGCGAAACCTCTCCGCTTGCCTTGGCAAGAAGCAAGTCCTGCTGTTCTTTCAGGGTGGTGGAGAGTTTGTCGAAATTGGTCTCTTTACCCATGACATAAATCGCGCCATCCTTGGTGATTTCAACCGTCAGCTTGTTCTGCTCGACCGCATCGCCATTGGAAAGCTCGGGCGGCTGAATGTCCTGGCGCGTCTGCTGCATCAGCGGGGCGACCACCATCATGATAATCAGCAACACCAGAAAGATGTCCGTCAGTGGCGTGATGTTGATCTCGTTGAAGATTTGCTTACGATTACCGGTTTGCATAACAAGTTCGCTCTCAGGCTTTTGGTTTAGTAACCGGTTTCACGGGTCGGACGCACCTGCTGCGCCGAAGCCGCCATCGAGTCACGCTCGTCGGCAAAGCTGAGGAACAGCAGCTTGAGCAACTGGAAGTCGTCCTCATAGCGATTCACAATGCTTTGGAAGTAGTTGTTCAGGGCAACCGCCGCAATCGCCACCGCCAAACCGAAAGCAGTCGCAATCAGCGCAGAACCGATACCCGCCATGACCTGCGGGCCACCCGCCTGGCTGGTGCCTTCAGACATTTCACCAAAGGTCATCAGAATCCGCATAACGGTTGCAAACAAGCCCAAATACGGCGTCACGGTTGCAATCGTGCCCAAAATCGGCAGGTTTTTCTCCAGTTTGCGGCTGGCCAGGGCGGCGGTAATATCGTAGGAGCGCTCAAAGCTGTCCGGTTGCTCGGCCAGCACGCGCACGCCCTCTTCGGATACTTCGCCAATGATGCCGCCCAACTGGCCGCTCAACAACTGCGAGTTTTCCAGGCTACCGCGTTGCAGTTCGCGTTGCAGGCGATGGATAAATCGCACCACGTCCCGGCGGTTTTTCTTGTAGAAGAACCAGCGTTCAATCGCCACGGCCACCGTCAGAATCGAACACGCCACAATCGGCAACAAGAATAACCAATCGTTCATGATGGCAAACATTAAGAACTGCATATCAATCTCCTCATAGACTCATTTAGAGCCGCGCTTGGTATTTTTTGGATTGAGAACATTATAATCAAACGTGAATTCAATCGGAAGTATCTCTTCTTTCACTTGTGGTGGAAAGGCCAGAAAGGGTGATGATGCTTCAACCGCCGCTTTGGCCGCACGATCGGTTTCTTCATCCCCGGAAGTCTTCATGGTTTCTATCTTAACCAACTTGCCGTCTCGCGCCAAATAAAATCTCAGAACCACTTTTCGGCTTTCAGAACCCCGAGACGGTATCCAATTTTGCTTGATTCGCTTTTCAAGCGCGGCCATAAACGGCCCAAAATCCACATCCATCGCCACATCCACGCCGGATTGCTGACCCGGCCCGTCCTGTGGATTCGCCATCGTGGCATTACTGCCTGCATCCGTTCCCGCAAAGGAATCGCCAATAGACGCAACCTGTGGCGGCGCCACAGAGGCGCCCGTCATCCCGGTCGTTTCGGTCACGGGAGGCGTCGGGGGCTCTGGAATCGGAATACTGGGCACAAAGGCAGGCCTGGATGGCGCTTCTTGCGGCTTTTCACTCTCTGGCTGCACCGGGGCAGGCGTCTGTGCCGCCTGTTTGGGCTGAGGATCAACACGCCTGGCAGGTGCCGCAGGGGGATCTTCAACTGCCTTCAAGGGCTTGGTGTGGTCTTGTTTGCCGCCCGCCTGCTGGTTAAAGTTTCCTTTGAACCGGGGATTCGTCGGCATCGGCGCTTTGGTGTCCTTCACCAGGGCAAATTCGATGTCTTCCGAAGCTTTGGGCTTAAACAAATCCCAGAAGTTGAAGTTGAGCAGCAGCGACAGCAGGAAAATTGCCAGCAACGCAAACCCTGCCAACAGAAACGGACCCACCACGTGCGCACCCACTGAAAATGCGGTGGCCCGCCTTAAGGACATCTCTGACAGACGGTCCCGGACTGCCATCCGGCTGATGCCGCGCCGCTCGAAAAAACGAACCGGTTCGACAATATTCAGCTCTTGCCCGGGCCGAGCCGTTACCGGCTGAACGGCAAAGGGATTGATGGCAGGTTGTCCGGATTGAGGCATCGTTTCCGCCCGGTTCTGGTTCAATGACTAAGCTGAGTGACTAAACAGTTTTCACACAGTGTATGGGAACAACGACAGCCCTGCAATTATCAACTCAGGCGATGCCTACTGTCCGCCATAAAAGTTATAGGGCTGTGGATTGGACTGGTAGTAGTTATTGGGCGCCTGCTGTTGATAAGAAGCATTGTCCTGTACCGCGGGCGATGCCGTCAGAGGCTGATCCAACACGATACTGATGGGTTGGCCGGTTTCAATGACCGCGGGACTTCCTTTTTGCCAAGCGGAACCCAACGCGCCAACGCCGGAACCCAGAACGGTTCCATAAACGGCGCCACGACCGACCTTACCGCCAGAGAGCGGTCCCATGGCCGTCCCCAGCGCCGCGCCCAAACCGGCGCCCACACCGGTTGTCACGGCTGCACGTCCAACCCGGCCTGCTGTGGTACCGCCTTTAATAATTCCGGTTCCGTCTTCCGTCTGAATCCGGGCTGAAATCGGGATTCGTTGCCCATTCGGCAAAACAGCCGAGGTAAAACGAATGTCCAACTCACCGTTTTTACCGGTACGGCCCGCCGGGCGAACCATGACCACCTGACCTTCCGCCTGGCTTCCGGCAGGGAGAATCACACTGTTGCCCGCCGCCACACCAGAGCCGAGCGTCACCGTAAAGCGATCGCCGACACGCGCAAAATCACTGGAAATGGGCGTCGTCGGCATCACCGAAACTACGGTCCCTGGCGGCGCCGTTACCACGTACCCCTGCAGAGGCGGCTGTTGCTGGTAAGTTGGTTGGCTATACTGCTGGCCGTATTGCCCATACTGGGATTGACCAGAAGAGCCGCTGCCGTAAGGCGTATAGCTTTGATTGGGCGTATAGCCCCCACCCTGGATGGGAGGCAGGTTTTGACTGATGTAGACAGGAGAAGCATCCGGTGCAAACGATGAATGATCGGGGGCTGCAAGGGCCAGGCCCGGCGCCAACAGACTCAACGCCATTGAGAGCGCAATCTGACGGGAAGCTTTCACGAGGGGTTCTCCTTAAAAATCAATAATTGGGTCCGAGTGCGGCGAGGAAATCAGGTTCCACTACAGCTCATGACTGGAAACGCATCGGAATGTTCCAATTATACAACTCTCAAAGTAGGCGCTCTTCAATTCAATTTGCGATAATGATGCCAGATCCCCGAGTCTGCGCTGGATTTCCCTGACAGATAAAACACGGGCAAACAGAGCATTTAGAGAGTTTAGAATGACCAATCTCCCTCCCACCGCATTCGATACGCTGATGCAACAGCTCAGTTCGCTGCCGCTGTGGGTTAAACAGGTCATTTACGCGGAAATGCGCAACGAGCTAGAGGCCACGATGTCCAAAAGCACCTTATCGGCCTTTGGACCGGAGCATACCTTGCAGCTTTGGGTGCCTGAGCTGACCCGCAATGGGAATATGGAGCTGGAGCGCCCAAGCGGACAGCATGAGCAAGGCATCCTGCGGCTGCTGCATATGGCCCACTACCACAAGAACGTCGTCAACATCACGATTATCAACAACTGGAGCCTGGAACAATGCGCCGTTTACCTGTTGCAGGCGATCGAGAAGGAACTGCTCACTCCCCCACGCTCCGCTATCATCCTGGGCACGATTGAATACCTGGCCGGACGCACCCGACTGGGAGAGTACCTGGTCAAAATCAACCGGCTGACCATCGAACAACTGGATCAGGCGCTACGAACCCAACGCGCCATTGAGGAAGCGATGGGCGAACGCACCGGCATCGCCAATGTGTTGATTAACCTGGGCTACATTAAAAAAGAAGACAGCGAAGGCATCCTCTTCTTAAAGGAAGAAAGCAAAAAGCCGTTTCAAAGCCTGTCGATTGCCTCTGGAGCCGCCGGAAACGCAAACCCGGACGCCACCAGCCGGATGCAACAGCAGTTGCAGCAGGCCATGCAACGCATTAAAGATCTCGAAACCCAGAACTACCAGCTTCAACAGAGACAGTAGAAAGTGTTCTAATCCCAACTGAACCAGGAAGGGTCCTGGGTCGGGCTGGGGCCGAAAGAAGGATACAGACTGTTGATGCTGCCCGGCAACGCCGTGCCCTTGGTCGTCAGACGACCTGTATAGTAAAGCACGAAGCACAGCAGCTTGCCCGCATGCCCCGTTCCGGGCGTTGCCTTGCCGTCCGGATCCACACAAACATGAATCCCGTTGTTCGGGTTGGTGCCGCCAAATTCCTCTCCATCGGCAACAAGCACAATCGCGCCGTTGTGCAATACGTAGCAGGATCTTCCCGAGTTGCAGTCAACCGTCGCAGAACCCCCGGGATAGTGATTGATTGCCGCACTACCCGTCTCCATCCTGACGTAGTTGAGATAAGGCGCTAACTGGTTGAATGCGAAGGTGCCTGTCACACTATTTTGGAGCTTATAGCTGGTATAGGCCCCGGAAATCATACCGGCCACTTCCTTGGCAATGGCTTTCTCCCGCTGGTCCCGCTGACTTTGAAGCACCTTGGGAATGGTGAACGTGGCGATCACCCCCAAAATCATCAGGGAAATCAATAATTCGGCCAGCGTGAAGCCCT
>CAZXUP010000059.1:2976-11945 GCA_964643815.1 uncultured Vampirovibrionales bacterium | reverse complement strand
CGTTCATGATGGCGTAGCCCGCAATGTACTGCGAGGCATTTTCCACCGAAATATCCCGGCCCTCTTTGCCGATGATGCAAGCCAGCTCCAGTTCGTAATCCAGTTTGTTAGTGTAGCTGGGCCACAACACGGGTTCATCCGGGCCAATTAGCGTATTGACATTGCCTTTGTAATAGACGGGCAGTTTGTACCACGCTTCGGGAATCGGTTCGTTTCGCCGCTTGAAGCCATTGGCCGTGTGCGTTTCAAACGCCAGGAAATCACGCAGCATGCCCGGCTTGGGCACCGGTGTTTTCAATGTCACTTCAGAAGTACGATAAACCAGCCGTTCATCGTGCATGCCGTGCAACAACCCGGCCTCGGCAATCGTCCGTTTTCCAAACTCTTTATCCACACGCTTGGCCGCCGCCATGGCCGGTTCACCCAGTTCCAGAAAGCACCGCATATCGGTGGGGATCAAAAATTCCGCCCAGCGTTGGGCATTGGGCGCATCGCCCTCATCCGCCAAAATTTGGGCATACGCCGCCTGCAAGTCGATGACGGACGATTCGTCTGCCTGCGACAGCAACCCAAGCCGCTGAAAGCGACCCAGCACCGTTTTCACTTCAAACGTAACCAGCCTCATGATACTTCCCATTCAATCACAAGCAGTGCTTGAGGGTAAGGTGCATGATGAACACATGACAACAAGGGAAAGTGTGCGAATTTGTCATTCCCGCGCAGGCGGGAATCCAAGGAAAGTGAGTGAAGGTACCAGTCAGTCACAGCTTTGTGAATTAGCCCTAACTAAAGCCAACTTGTTGGCCTGGATTCCCGCCGGAGTTTATCCCCGCGAAGGCGGGGGCGGGAATGACAGAAGGGAGCGGGAATGACAGAGGAATTCAGCCAAGGTACAATATGATTGCTTAAAAAGCTTTATGGCCATACACCAGACTGAGGGGAGTTGCTTATAATGGGGATACAGCGTGCGGGATCTTTTGCTTCGTCACCGGTTATCCATCCTCTACGAAAACAACGTTTGGCACCTAACACTCCCCAGCTTCAGGACAGCATCATGTTTCAAGGCTCCAGCAAGACAAAAACACATCTCGTCCGCACCCCGGCCTACCCGTGGCTGTTGGATGAAGCCGGTTTTGTGCGTGCCGGGCATGTCTTGAAACTGATTGACATCGTGGGCAGCGAAGCCGCCCTGGCTCATCTCAATCAGGATGCCCAACGCGGCCTGGTGGTGACGGCATCATTGGATCGCACCAACTTTGACCAGCCCATTCACCTGTGGGAAATGATGCGCCTGGAGAGCCGGGTCAGCCAGGTTTGGAAAAATTCGATGGAAACCCAGGTGCGTGTACGCGCGGAAAATATCATCACCGGCGAAAGCCGGGAAGTGGCGACATCCTATCTGGTATTTGTCGCGCTCGATCCGAAAACCAGAACCAAAATTGAATTTCCACCGTATCCTTCAAAAACGTTGGAAGAACAACAATTGGCCCAGGCCGCGGATTTGCGCAAGAAAAACCGATCCGCCGAAGGCAAGACAGCACCGTTTATTCCGATTGAGGCCAATGACAACCCCGCGATTGTCACCCGCCAAATGACCAACAACGACGCCAACGCGCAAAACAATGTGTTCGGCGGCGTCATTTTATCCATTATCGATGAAGCGGGCAGTGTGGCTGCCAAACGTCAGGCGTTGAGCGGCAGTGTCGTCGGCGTCCGGCAGGATCGCATGAGTTTTATCGCCCCCACGTTTATCGGTGAAACCGTGGAAGCCAAGGCCATCGTCACCAAAACCTGGAACACCTCGATGGAAGTGCAAGTGGAGGTGGATGCGATCAATCCCAACACCGAGCAGCGCCGCCGGGTGGCCAGCAGCTATCTGGTGTATGTGCGCCTCGGTCCCAACGGGCGTCCAGGCGAAGTACCAACCTGGGAACCTCAAACCGAGGTTCAGAAGCAACGCGCCGAACGCGCGGATGTCCGACGGCAGATTCGCCAGCAGGAAGAAGTCCATGCCGAAAACATGGTCAGCGTCCTTCCCTCTGGCCTTCACTGGCGTGAGCGGCTCAAGCAATTTGGTGTCCGCCTGAAGCACTGGCTGCTGAAATGACCAACGTGATCAGCCTGCCCCAAACGATTGAGATTGAGAAGCTGGTGTACGGCGGCGACGGCTTGGGCCGTCTGCCCAGCGGAGAGGTACTATTCGTGCCCTGGAGCGCACCCGGCGATCAATTGCGGATACGCCGCCAACCCGACACCAAGCCTGCCCGCGCCTTGATTGAAAACATTGTAACGCCTGGTCCAGCACGCACACAGCCAGCCTGCTCGGTATTTGGAACCTGCGGTGGATGCCAGTGGCAACATATCCAACCTGCCTCGCAACGCGATTGGAAACAAAAAATTGTGCAAGAAAGCCTGGAACGCATCGGCAAGCTGCGCAACATTGAGGTTCTACCAACACTTGGTTCAGATGAAGCGAGCTGGCACTATCGTAACCGCGTGCAATGGGAAGTGGAACCCGAAGGAGACGAATGGGGATTACAAACACGCTACCGGCTGGGCTACCATCAGGCAAACAGCCATGCCGTTGTGCCGTTTGAACACTGCTGGATTATCCCGGAAAACCTGAACCACCTGGCAAACGGGTTGCAAACCTATCTGGCCGAAAATCCAGATGCGGCATCCGGCTTATTGCGCATTGAAGTTGCCGTTAATGCCGAAGAACAAATCTTGTTGCGTTTTATCGGAGAAAACACGCCCGCATTGAGCACAATCGCATCAACGGTTTCAGAGTCATTTCCTCAAATAGTCGGCATCGTTCATGCCGATGCGGATGACAAGAAGCAATCTGTCTTATTCGGGCAAGATTGGTTACACGAAACACTGGACGGACAAAAATTCAAGGTATCGGCAGGCAGTTTTTTTCAGACCAACCACCATGCCGCCGAAAAAATGCTCACGCTACTAGGACAATGGCTGCAGCAGGACACACACTCATTACTGGATATCTATGCCGGGGTCGGCGTGTTTGCCATTCATCTGAAAGAACGCACCAAGCGGATTGTGGTGATCGAAAGTTCTCCATCGGCGCTGGCCGATGCGAAGGAAAATATCCGCAACCATCAGGCCGATCATATCGAGCTGACACCCGGTGATGCCCGCATGGTATTGCGTAACCTGAAAGAAGATTTTGACGCCGCGATTATCGATCCGCCGCGAGCGGGCTGCCATGCCGATGTGCTGGCCTGGCTGTCTGCCCATGTTAAAAAGCAACTGCTGTACGTCAGTTGCAACCCAACCACCCTGGCGCGCGATCTAAAAACGCTTTCCGACAATGGCTGGCAGGTTCAGGCGGTTCAGCCCCTCGACATGTTTCCACAAACCTACCATATTGAAACAATCGTCAACCTGACTCGGTAATCACCCCTCTGGAAATCAACGCGTTCTGCCCGTTTCCTGAATCAGTTTTTGCAATTCAGCTTCCGTAAAATCCGGCGCAAGAATCGCCTTGGGACTACGTCCCATCACGAAGGCATGGCGCGCCAACGCATCAGTAGCACCCAAATCATTCGCACCCCACTGCAAACATTCCTGCGCTTCGTTTATTTCATCCGGCTGCCAAAACACCTGCTGTGCCGGGCACACATCACCCAACAGCAAACGAATCAACGCTTGCAACTTCAGTCGATCGGCCGAACCAGCCTGTTGCAAACCCGTCCACTCTGGCTGCGCGTTTGGGTTTTTGGCAAACAACTCCGGCACAATGCTCGAAAACGCATTGGGATTTTTTTGCAGAAATGCCCGCACGCGCAACAGATGCTGAACGCGCTGCGCCAGGGTTTCATGGTGGCCCATCTCCATTTTAAGCGTCACCGGTATTCCAGCCTGCCTGGCTATCGCAACAATTTCAAACCAATGCTTAACCGTGGCCAACTTGGGAGAAATTTTCCGGCGCACGCTATCTGCCAACACCCCAACGCCATGGCCACCCAATGCGACTACGCCCTGATCTTTCAAAAACTCCAGCACATAGCGTTCCGTACGATCCGAAACCACGCATAAAAAATCAATTTCATCCGGCGAAAACCCCTCAAGCCGCAACGCCGGATTTTTCTCACGGATATACGTCAGCAGACGCGCATAGGTTTTCAGCAGCGTCGGCTTTTCCAAACCCGGAATCATCAGAAACGGCCAGAAACCGCCCCCACTCACGTACAACCGCTTCAAGCCACGGCTCCCCGCCAACTCCAAAACCGCGTCGATATCATCCAGCGTTAGCGTATAGGCACCCTTGTCTCCCGGCGTTTTGGGATAGGGATAAAGCCTCGGCGCCAGCTCGCAAAGGTTGGTGAGATACAACGAACAGCCCGATTCGGTGGCAACGGGTTCGCCCACTTGCTGCTGCCGAACACGATCCGCTGACTGCCGGATCGCTTCCAAGTCGCCATCGTTCTGTAATGAAAGCATCGTTGCCAACGCATCGGCATCCACCGGGCGTGTCCCCTCAACCAGCAGGTCAAGCAGACGATCCAGGCTAAAGGGCTTGGCTGTTGCCGATGTTGATTTTGTGGGAGGACGCATGGCAAAGCGGGTTCCGGTTGGTAAGAGCGCTGCGAATAATGCTGGCACAGTCTGGTTGTAATGGAAAGATGCCAGGCAACGGGGGATAAACCGGCCTTCGCAAAAAAAAAGGCGATGGTTAAACCATCGCCGGTATCTCATCTCTCTCATTTAAGTTTTAGAATGTCTCTCTCTTCAAAATCAGTCGTACAAATAGTGATTTCCGCCGTACAAACCCGAGCCGCTGGCAGAGGCAGTGGCGGCGCCCGTGTGGTGCATCACATGATCGAGAATGGCGCTCAGGGTGTTCAACATGCTGTACATCACGGCAATCTGGCTATTGTAAGGCTGAACCGAAACACTGCCTGCCGTTGAATACGAAGACGGCATGGACGGCATTGGCGCGTACATCATCTGTGACGCCACCGGCTGCTGTGCAAAGATGGGGAAAACCGACGTTTGCAACCCGATGCCCGCCAACTGGGGCTGCATCATAATTGGCATTGGCGACATTGCGGATAATGAGCCAACGTTCATTCCCACATTCATCCCGACATTGGCCTGCGGCAGAAACCCGGAAGTTGCGCCAAACGGCAGCTGCGTGGATTGCGGGGGAGGAACGAAGAGGCTTCCCTGAAACGGGTTAGACGGAAAGTTGACGGCGCTTTGGGTGGGGAACGGGTTAAACGGCGGGAAGTTGAGGTTACTCCCGTTCAGCACACTGCTTTGCGCTTGCAAGCTACCCAGCAGGATATTGCTGGAGTTTGGATTGTGCCACATCAACGGGTTAAAGTTGCGCGGATCGTTTAAGACAGGCGGCGCCTGGATGTTTTGCGCAAAGAAGGTGCTGCTCAGCACGATTTTGGTCGGATCCGGGTTAATTCCCAAATCGGGCACCGGTTGAATAAAAGGACCGGGGAAAATCGGCACCTGGAAGTTGATGTTCGCGCCGAAATTTGGGCTGAGAATACTATTCAAGATGCCGCTGGTGCCATTGAGCACCTGAACCGAGTCCGGGTTTCTGCCAAACGGGTTGCCCGGCGCAAGTTGGCTGGTGAGGGTATTGGAAGTGACCGGACGAATCGATCTGGAGAAACCGTCCACATTGCTGCCAATCCGGTTGGGATCGAGGAAATCGTTACCGCGTCCGTTAAAGACCGCACCCGCATTCGTCCCCGAGCTGAGAGTCGGGTTGTTGATCGCCGTCTGGGTACGGGTCAAATCAATACTGGGGTTGGGAACGGAGAGAGACATAATCAATTCCTTTTGTTGTGAGAGATGGGATGAAAGAGGAGTGTGAGAATGAGATGGATTTCAAAAGGATATATCTTATACATCTATAAAAAATCCAAGCGACATCCAATTGCCCAAAAATCCTTTTTTGTTAACAAAACTTAAAAGTCAGGGTCGGTGCAGGGCAAACCTCCAGCCATTGTCCATAGGGCTTACGGATGGGGTTAATCGAAGAAGGAACAAGGCCCTGCGGATACTATGTTGCCTAACACTACAATTGATACTTGGGGGCCGTTCCTTCCCCCAAGCCCCCTCCCTGATCATGTGGGAGAATGAGGACATGTTCCGCACTCTGCTCAGCCTTATTTTATTATTTGTCTGCCTGAACCCCGCTCAGGCGGATGAACCCGTTCAACTCAACCCCGCACCCGCAATCCAGCCGGAAACCTCGCCCATGAACCCGGTACCGGGCCATGGTTCCCCGTTGTCGGTGGATAGCCACGCCAACACCGCCGACTATATGCAATACGAGCCTTATAACATCTTTCCGAGAGAGGTAGACCTGTGGAACCTGGAAGGCCAGAAGCTGGTGCGCAGTGAACCGGTGGTTTCGCCCGACAAAAGCGTCTTTGCGTATTCTGAAACCCTATTTATGCCCAATACACGGCAAACAATGGGGCGGCTCTACCTGGTTCCAGTGCCGCCACCGCCACCCAAGCCCGTAGAACGACTCCCCAGCGAGCAGGTTTTACAGCCTGCCCCTCCTCCTCCGATGGAAGCCAAGGCTTACCAGGACCGCTTTGACCCGAATCGAACCACCAGCATCCGCCAATCCATTGCGGCTGTAGGGTACAACAAGGTGAATCCGTTTGAATTCAGGACGCTCAGCATCACCGACTGGTCGGTGAGCGGTCGCCGTTTGCTGTTTAAGCAACGGAGCGGCGTCTTGCACGTCGGTCTGCGAACCTCCGACATCCTAGTTTATGACCAAGCCAAGGGAACCGTGACGATTTACCCCGAAGTGCATCGGGTCATCCAGCATTACTGGACCACGCACGGCAACTTGTCCCACCTGAACGAGCTTTCCTGGGATATCCAGCCCATCGGCTGGTCGCCAAACAGTGATAACGAAGTGTTGCTGAAAGCCTGGGCGCTCGATAAAAACGCAAAAAAGTTTCTGGGCTTGTGGCAATATGATGTGGATGCCGAACGCACCCGGCTGCTCTCGCTGGATGATATCCCGGCCCCGGTGGCGGCCAACGGCTGGTTAGCCCACCCCGTGGAGGTTTCGCCGGAACCCAACCCGAAACAACACTGGTGGAAACTCAAGAAATCGAAGCCTTAATCAAAAGGAACCCCACTCCCCATGTCTGGTGGATCACGGTACATTTACGGAAAAAACAGCGTCAAAGCCCTGCTGGATAGCCACCCAGACAGAGTCTTCAAGATTCTCATCGCCGACAATCTCAAGCCGGACAAGCGCATCCAGGCGATTCATGAAATCGCCCGAAACCATCGCATCCCGGTGCAGCAGGTGCCTCGAGTCAAACTAGACCAGATGCTGCGCAGCCAGGAAGACCAGAGACAGAAAGACCAAAAGCCGGGAGAACAAAGCCCGGAAGTGACAGACCACACAGAACATGCCAACCACCAGGGGGTCATTGCTTCTGTCGCCCCCAAGGCCCTGCTGGAACTCCCGGCGCTTATTCGCCAATGCGAAGCCAAAATGAAGGCGGGCCAGCATCCTCGGCTGCTGTTATTGGATGGAATCACCGATCCGAGAAACTTTGGCGCCATCTTGCGCGTGGCGGACGCCGCGGGGCTGGATGGCGTCGTCATTCCCAAGCATCACAGCGCAGGCTTCGGCCCGGCGGTTTCCAAAACAGCTTCCGGCGCGGAAGAAGTCGTCAACATCGCCGTTGTGGCCAATCTCAACAATGCGATTCGGGATTTGAAAAAAGCCAACTTCTGGATTGCCGGGGCCGCATACGACCCGAAAGCCGTCGATTACCACAAGCAGGACTATCAAATGCCCCTTGCCCTGGTGATGGGCAGCGAGGACAAGGGCTTGGCCGATCTCGTCCGAAAAAACTGCGACTTTCTGGTTAAAATCCCGATGCACGGCACGGTCGAATCGCTAAATGTCGCATCAGCTACCGCTGTGCTGCTGTTTGAAATCATCAAGCCCCAGTAAACACTGGGGCTTGTCATTCCCGCGAAAGCGGGAATCCATTGTTAGGAATGGTCACAAAGTTAGGTTGGAAAAACCCGTTTCTGTGCTGAATGGATTCCCGCTTTCGCGGGAATGACAGGATATCGCCAGCTTGCTGGCCTCTCTGCGTTGCTGCGGCCGGAATGACAGAGATGTTCAACACGGTTATGTAATGGCAATCAGCAGCTTGAAGAACATGCGACTGAATTGTTTGCGCAACGAATGGCGTCTGGGAATCTCGCCGTTGAGCAAGCCCTGGTAATAGCGCGCCATCCGCATCATCTGCTCATCAAAAATACCGTACTGATGCAGGATTACCTGCGATTCCTCCACCATGCGCTGCGCCAGCGCCGGGTTTTTGTGCATCTTGATAATCGATCGCGCCAGCACCTGGCTATTGCGAATGGGCACCCGCAAACCGGTTTGGCCATGAATAATGACTTCGTTATAAGAGGGCAGATCCCCCACAATCAGCGGCTTTTTGCTTGCCATCGCCTCAAAAATCGTCACCGGCATCCCATCCGTGCTGGGCACCGACACCACGACATCCGCCGCCGCATAATAGAGCGGCAATTCGCTCATCGGCACTTCTTCCACCCAGCGGATGGCCTGCTCCACATTCAGCGAAGCCGCCAACTCTTTGAGCGATTGCACATACGCCTTGCGCTCCGGCGTGTTGCAGAAGGTGTCTTTCATAATGAACACCGCTTGCGGCACTTCTTCGAGCACCTTCGGAATACTTTCGATGATGGTGATCTGGTTGTAATGCGGGGTCATCTGGCGCGGGCTCAGCACGACAAACGCGTCTTGCGGAATTTGCAGACGCTCGCGCAGCCCGGTTGTATCGAGATCGGGGCGAAACAATTTGGGATCGGTCCCGATGGGAATCAACTCCACCTGAGACATCCCCATCAGCATCCGGCTGGCCGCCTTGCCCAAATCGTCGGAGACGGCGGTGACCAGATCA
>CAZXUP010000059.1:2152-2966 GCA_964643815.1 uncultured Vampirovibrionales bacterium | reverse complement strand
TCAGACTGCTTGAGCGCCAGCGCGTTCAGCAAGCGATCGCGCCACAACTGGAACGGTTGGCGATATTGCTTTTTGGGCAGATAGACATCGGAGCCGAGCAGGGTAATAAGCAGCGGATGAAACCCGCTGAGCGCCGCCGACCAGCCACGGTGATACAGAAAAATGGCATGCACGATATCCGGTTTGATGTCTTTGATCGCTTGGCGGATTTTTTTGGCGCGGGATTTGATCACAGCCGTTTTGCGCGTTTTGCCGCCCTCGGGAATATCATCCCGATTGGGCAGTTCAATGACGGTTACGCCGTCAATGGCGCCGGGCTTATCGCTAAGGCAATACACCCGGTGGCCATGGGCCACAAAGTAGCCAAGCCAGCGTTGGACATGAATATTGGTGGCATCCGCCACATAACAGAGCGTCAGCGTATTGGGCATAAAACGTTTATTTTCTAATGGCTCATCATAACACGGTTGAAGCAGTACAATATGTCGGATACGCAATGAAAAAACGGAGCCCCCTACTGATGCAATACTGGCTGATGAAAACCGAGCCCGGCGAGTTTTCGTTTGAGGATTTGATGCGCGACGGCAAAACCGTCTGGGATGGCGTACGGAACTTCCAGGCCCGCAATAATATGAAGGCCATGAAAAAAGGCGATCACGTGCTGATTTATCATAGCGTGAGCGAAAAAGCGCTGGCCGGAGTGGCCGAAGTGCTACGCGAACATTACCCGGACCCCAAGGACAACCCGAAACAGGATTGGGTGGTGGTCGATATCAAGCCGGTGCGTCCGCTCAAACATCGGGTGACACTGGCG
>CAZXUP010000059.1:0-2142 GCA_964643815.1 uncultured Vampirovibrionales bacterium | reverse complement strand
CACCCCGAGCGTTGTTTACGCGCCGGTTACCTTGGGTGACACTGGCGGAAATCAAGGCATCTCCCGACTTGACAGAGATTCCGCTCATCAGGCAATCCCGCCTGTCGGTGATGCCGCTCGATCGAAAAACGTTTGATCACTTGTTGACGCTTTCTGAAAACTAGGAGCAAACTCAATCTTCTGAAAAAAAGTTTTCTCTGTTAAATGGATTCCCACTTTCGCGGGAATGACAGGATAAAAAGCTAAAAAATCCCCGGTCCGTTTCCGAACCGGGGATTTAAGAATAACCTTCAGGCAAGTCGAGTGTGGTTCTCTACCTACTTGAGACGGTAATACGACGGGAGAAAACCCGATAACTGTGACGCCTACTTTTGGGCGGCGGCGGTGGCTTTTTTGTAGTTAGCCCCCGGCACGGTCTTCCAGTTGGCAGCCATAATCATCTTGTAGGCTTTCAATGCCGTATCTTCGATTTCGCCGAGTTCCTCGGCTTTCATAATCAGGTTGCGGAGCGGCAGCAGCGCTTTGGCATCTTTAAGCATACCAAGTGCGGCAGCGGAACCGGCACGAACCAGATCGTTCTCGGCCTCGTTTTCCAAGACCTCGATCAGGTGGGGCACCGCTTTTTTATCGCCCAACTTCCCGAGAGATTGCACCGCGTAGATGCGGACGTTCACCCACTCATCGGTCAACACGCCAATCAGCGCATCCACCGCGGTGGCGTCGCCCAGCTCACCCAAGGCACGGGTAGCATCGCAGCGAACATTAACTTTTTCGTGAGAGAGGCTCTCAACGAGCGGTTTGACAGCAATCGCGCCAATTTCAATCAACGCATCCGCAGCCGTCATACAGACCTGGCTGTTGCCGTCACTGAGGGCTTCAACCAGGGGAAGCACCACTTCTTCGCCGCCCAACCGACCCAGTGCACGAGCCGCACGGACGCGGACGTCCACGTTGCGATCTTCACGCAGGGATTCGATTAGAGGAATCGTAGCGGAAATGTCACCCAGTTCACCCAAAGCACGAGCAGCATACAGACGGACGGAACCATTCTTGTCGTTCTTCAGAACATCAATCAGGGGTTCAACCGCAGCCGAGTCACCCATTTCCCCCAACACGCGAGCCGCGTTGTAGCGGGTCTTCTCCGACGGGCTGTTCTTCAGCTCATCGAGAAGTTCGTCGAAGGATTTGGTTGCTTTTTCTTTTTTGGTGGTAGTTGCCATAGTGGAACAAGTCCCTCCCGAGATATAACCGTTACATATCGTCCTCCTTTCGGGAGCTCCACCGTACCCGTACCGGCAATCAGTACAGATGCGATATCCCAACCCTTTTTACTAACCAATGAGACCCTTGTATAGACCCTTCATCTGTATAAAAGTGATCCGGCTCTCAATTGTGTTAGTGGCGTCAGAAATGTAACAGGATGTAAAGTTTTTGATAACGTTCTATTGCTTCCGTAGATTCAGTATCTTATCACTTTTCGTTTTATTTGGCATGTGGATTGTCGAGCAGGGTGGATGTAACTTATGGGCTTGCCCTACTTGACATTCTCTTGTGACGCGAATTTTTGGGAGTTTCAAACAGGCTGAAAATGTTTATATATCTTAATTTGCTTTTATAAATTAATCGTATTTTAAGTCAAGTATTACTTTTGGCCCTTTTAACACTTTGTCCAAAATCCCTGAAAACAGCGTGTTTTAGCAGACCCCTTACGGAGGCTTCTTTTGCATGCAACGCATTGCATTCAGGCAGAGGAGTTATTTTGGTTGCGCTTGTGATGCTGAGGCCCCTGCATTAAGATCTAAGCAGGAAAGTGAGCTAACTTGAGGTTTCCCATGCGCCCCCGTACTGTTGCCGGTCAAAACAAGCTGAAGCTGATTGCCGTTTTTTTGTGCACCGTCATATTAGTGCTGCTGTTTCAAGTCATGAACTCCCGCTCTCAGGAAGCCGTACCGTTTAAAACCGGTCACGCGGAAGTCCGGCAGGACGATTCTTCCATGTTTATGGGTGTACGGCATGCCAGCGCCAAGGAAATCCACAACGTATTGCCCGAAGCCAAAGGCAAGCCCATGCTGCTGGTTTTCAGCTCCCGGCTCTGCCACGACTGCAAGCGCATGGCCCCGGTGCTGGATTCATTGAAGCCAC
>CAZXUP010000058.1:0-11959 GCA_964643815.1 uncultured Vampirovibrionales bacterium | reverse complement strand
CTGAATAATTTCTTGCTGTACACCTGCGTCACGCGCCTGCGCGAAACCACCGACCGCATGGTCACGCTGTGGAAGGCGGATGGCCTGGTGCAGGCCCGAAACGACCTGTACGCGCTGCTGCTTCCCGGCGGCGAAATCTCAACCGGCGCGCAGGATCTTATGGACGCCTGGTTTGCCGAGTTCGAGGCGGAGCAGCAGGCGTGGGATTCCCGGCCGGAGTGACGCAAAGAGGCCAGCAGGCTGGCTTTGGAGGGTGGATTTGTCATTCCCGCGAAAGCGGGAATCCATTCTCAGGAGTAAGCATAAATTTGCTTCTTCGCTCAATGGATTCCGGCTCTCCGCGTTGCTGCGGCCGGAATGACAGGGAAGAGTCGGTTAGCCCTCACTAAAGGCAGCCTGCTGGCCTGGATTCCCGCCTGCGTGGGAATGACAACAGGTTTTTAACTAGAGCCAGCTTGCTGGCCCTGCGCGGGAATGACAAGTTTGGCGACAAGGTTTTGGCTGTTGAATGTTGAATACCCCTAGAACGCATCCACAGCCAGGCGTTTTTCCTGATCGAGAAGCGCTTGTTTCACATCCAGCCCCCAGCGATATCCGCCCAGTGCGCCCGTGCTGCGAATCACGCGGTGGCACGGAATGACAATCGCCAGATTGTTGGCGCCGCACGCGCTGGCCGCCGCCCGAACGGCTTTTGGCTGCCCAATGCCTTGCGCCACTTGCGTATACGTTCGAACCTGTCCATACGGAATGGTTTGCAAATAAGCCCACACCTTCCGCTGAAACGCCGTTCCCTGAATATCGAGCGGCAACTCCAGATGTGGATTTTCACCGCTTAAATGCGATTCAAGCGCCTGCATCCATTGATCAAACTGCCCTCTAAACCGTTCTCCCATCGCAGAAAGTTCGGCATGCGGAAACTCTTTGCGCAGCTCTTCTTCAAGTACCAAGGGTGTTTGTCCCACCTGGATAAAGCAAAGCCCCCGATCCGTTGCCGCCATCATCAGAAGGCCGATGGAAGTCGGCGCAATAACGTATGAAATCTGCAAGCCTTTTCCGCCTTTCCGATATTGCCTGGGCGTCATGCCCAGCCGGGTATCCAGCTTTTCATACACACGGCTGCTGGAACCAAACCCGGCTTCATACACCGCCGACGTAACACTCGCTCCCTCTCGAAGCGCCTCTTTGAGCGCGTTCAGACGACAGGCTTCGACATACTGTTTTGGCGAAACTCCAATCACCGCTTTGAATCGCCGCTGAAAATGGCCGGGGCTGAGATCGGCCATGCTGGCCAATGCCTGTAGCGGCAAAGATTCATCCCGATGCGCTTCGATGTAGCGGCAGATTGTCTGAAAGCGCGCAAGTTCCGGCTCCGTCATCATGCAGACCCTTTATGCTTTGTTGCTCTGTGCTCTATCATCCAACACGCAAAGCAAACCCGCTATCCGATTCTTGCGACAACACGTCAACATCAGACAAAAAATTTTTCCTGGGCTAGCGAGTCGCCGACGCCCTGAAAGCAACCGCCGTACGCCGCTGGGCCACACGTCCCAGATAGGCATCAAACCCTGCCGAACGCTGCGTATTAAGCGGCGAATTAAACGGATTACCCAATAACGATGGCGCTGTTTGCGTGGATGCAGGCTGCATGGCCTGCTCCCGCTTGTATCGGTGTGCCGTCCAAAAGCGGTTCAGCAAGCCAACGCCAACGCCCGTCCCCAACACGCCCACCAACAACGGAATGCCAAACAGCAGATTTTTTCCGCGCAATGGCCTGCGCAGTTCTTCGGCTGCCAGCTTCGTTAACTGCTCTGTCGAACCTCCCAGCAGTTTTTGACGGGCAGCCGCAAGCGCATCGGCAGCCAACGTTTCCATGGTTTTCACGCTGCCATCACTGGCCAACATTTCTGGAAACTTACGACCGAGAGGACCTTGTAACCGCTTCTGCAAAAACTCCTGCCCAAACGCCAGATACGGCAGTACCAGCGCCAGGCGGCTGACCGTCTCCACGCGCTCCAGGTTATCCCGCGCGGCATCCAGATAAGCGGGCACCGCCAATCCCATCAACGCAAGCATCTGATTGCGACCCAACTGGTATCGCCCCTTGCTGTCCAACGCGAAATCAAAATGACGCACCAGTTTCTCCAACGGTTTTTGCAGAAATTTGACACCTCCGCCAAAACGCGCCAAACCCAGCGACGCCCCTAAAACGCCCAGTGACAGCATCAGGCATTGCTTGATGCGTCGACGCGCCTTCTGCACCGTCTCACTGTCCGCTTCTGATTTCATTTGCCCGCCCGAAAGGCCCACGACATCGCTGAAGCGATCTTTTTTGAAAACACGCGCCGTCAACAAGTTTTTGGCATAGATGATCACATACTCGCCCGCAAGCAAAGTCATCCCCACCGAGGCAAGAATCATGGCCGCTTTCACCGGCAAAACCCGCTTCAACTGTGAAGCCGGAATCTCAGGCAATGCCTTGCCCAACCATGATGAATCCAGCCCCTTGCCTGCAACCCGTCGCAACAGGGGTTTAAACACATAAGAGCCTGCCAGCGGTGCGGAATAATACACCAGCAACGATTCGAGGAATTCCAAAAACGTCAATTCGGATAACTCGCTTTTACTCCGCGATACAAACGTTTTCGGAACCCAGGCCACTGCCGTGTCCTGAAACGCTTTCAGATGCGGTGACACCTGCCCGCCTTCACTCACCTTCGCTGCCTGCGCCAGCACACGCTGCATCAACGGCGCCTGATGCAACAGCGCATTGAGCGGGCTTCCTTGAAATGTGACGGGTGTTGGCACAGTGTGTTTTCTTTCGATTAAAAATATCCAATAAAAAACCGGCGGCTTCGTTAAAACTGAAGTCCGCCGGGGTAAAGCTGTTTATGAGTGCTATCTCAAATCAACGCGAAAAAGGCGACCTCCAGTTTGGAAGTTGCCACCACCAGCTCAAAGCTTGTTGATTGATTGACATGAGATTTTCCATAGTGGGTTTACTATGACATAGACACCTCTCAAGGGCAAGTTTTGCTACTCGATTACAAGATTTTACAAAAATAAAAGGCCGGGCTTCCATCTGCCCGGCCCTAACACCCATCACAAGAAAACTATACGGCTGCCGTTGCAGCTTTCGCGCCAGTCTTCCCGGTTTCACTCCCCTCTTCAAACAGGCATTGCCCATTGGCAAACACCCGCACGGCCTTGCCTTTGAGCGCATGCCCCTTGAACGGCGTGTTGCGGGACTTGCTCTTGAATTGCGCCGGATCGACCGTCCACGCCAGTTCGGGGTCAATCACGGTGATATCCGCCCGCTGCCCCACAGCCAGGTTGCCGGATTCTTTCAGCTTGAAGATTTCCGCCGGACGCGTGGACATGAGGTTGATGATTTCGGACGGCTGCAGCAGCTTGCTGTGATAGAAATGCGTGAGCATCACACCCAGCGAGGTTTCCAAACCAATGACGCCGTTGGGCGCTTCATCAAAGGCCAGCGACTTCTCATCCGGCGTATGCGGCGCGTGATCCGTTGCAATCACGTCAATCGTGCCGTCCTGAATAGCCACCATCAGCGCCTGACGGTCGGCCTCGGCCCGAAGAGGGCCGTTCAT
Organism: uncultured Vampirovibrionales bacterium; assembly: GCA_964643815.1. GTDB lineage: Bacteria > Cyanobacteriota > Vampirovibrionia > Vampirovibrionales > Vampirovibrionaceae > CAZXUP01. Next base: position 8,351 of record CAZXUP010000058.1, on the reverse strand, counting down.
CTTGAAGTCGGGGTCGTAGCCCTGGCAGCAGGCATCGGTGAGGGCCAGATAATGCGGCGTCGTCTCAGCCGTGATACTAACGCCCTCCTGCTTGGCCTTGCGAATCAAATCCACGCTCTCTTTGCTGGAAATATGCGCAAAGTGCACTTTTCCGCCCGTAAAGCGCGCCAATTCAATGTCTCTGGCCACCATCACGCTTTCGGCCACGCTGGGAATCCCCGGCAAGCCAAGCGCTGTGGAATAATACCCTTCATGCATCACCCCACTACCGCACAGCGAGCAATCCTCGGCGTGGCAGACGATAGGCATATCAAACATCTTGGCGTATTCCAGGGCTTTTCGCATCATGTTGGCGCTGGAAACCGGCTTTCCGTCATCAGAAAAGCCAACCGCCCCTTGCTGAGCGAGTGTGCCGATCGAGGTCATCTCCTGGCCTTCCAGGCCGCGCGTAATGGCCGCCACCGGGAAAATCTGAATACCGGTAGACTTGGCCGCGTTGAAAATATACTGCACCATCGGCGTGCTATCGATGACCGGCGAGGTGTTAGGCATCACGCAGACCGTGGTAAAACCACCCGCCACGGCTGAGGCTGCGCCGGTTTCGGTCGTTTCCTTGTCCGGGCTGCCCGGATCGCGGAAATGCACGTGAACATCCACCAAACCGGGCACGACCCAGTGCTTGCCGGACAGTTCAATCACTTCATCCGCCTTGGATGCGGGAATGCTTTTTTCAATGGCGGCAATCACGTTGTCCTCAATCAGGACATCCAGGACGTCATCCGTTTGCGTGGCGGGATTGATAACCCGGCCGCCTTTTAGCAGTTTTTTCATGCGGACACCCTTTCATTGAGATTGGCCAACTGACGGTCAGCCGGTGTACTTAGACACAGGTACAGCAAGGCCATCCGAATGGCCACACCGCTGGTCACCTGGTTGGTAATCAGCGAAATTTCCCGGTTGTCGGCCACTTCGCTGGCAATTTCCACTCCGCGGTTCATCGGGCCGGGATGCATCAGCAGCGCATCGGGCTTGCAGTAGCGAGCCAAACGCTCTTGCGTGATGGAGTAGAAGCGAATATATTCACGCAACGCCGGAATCAGGCCCGCCCGCTGACGCTCCATTTGCATCCGCAGGCACATCACCACATCGGCCCCATCCAGCCCCTCTTCAATCCGTGTATGGGCCGTGCAACCCAGTTGTTCAATCGACATCGGCAACAACGTGGAAGGCGCCACCACGTGGACATCCGCCCCGAACAATTTGAGCAGATGAATATTGCTGCGCGCCACACGGCTGTGCAGAATGTCGCCGACAATCACAATTTTCTTGCCGCTGATATCGGGGATGCGTTCTTGAATCGTAAACAAATCGAGCAGGCCTTGAGTTGGGTGATCGTGGTAGCCATCGCCTGCGTTCAGCACGCAGATGCGATCGCCGAAGTAATTGACCAACTGCTGGCAGACACCTGAGCTGGCGTGACGAATCACCACCGCATCGGTTCCCATCGCCACCAGGGTTTCGGCGGTATCGATCAATGATTCGCCTTTTTTGACCGAAGAGGTGGACACCGAAAAATTGATGGCGTCCGCGCTTAGGTATTGGGCCGCCAGCTCAAAGCTGGTGCGGGTTCGGGTGGAGTTCTCGTAAAACATGTTGACGACCACTTTGCCGCGCAGGGTCGGAATTTTTTTGACCGGACGGCTGAGAATTTGCGAAAACGATTTTGCCGCGCGCAACACTTCCTGGACTTCGTCGAAGGTGAGAGACGCAGAATCGATGACATGCCGCCGGTTCCAGGCTGCGGTGGCAGGGGGATGCGTTGCCATAAAAAAACCTCCTGTATGGCGAGGAGGTAATCTTGGTTATTAGATTGACGGATGCCTTCGTTTTTCTGCGTATACGGTTGACGCACCAAACCTGGGCAACCCTTGTCTATAACCCTTTCTGACCTCGCCGAATCAGTATTAAAGGATATGAGAGTATTGTCTCAGAAATAGAAATTTTTGTAAGGGGGTTATGAAGAAAGTGTTATGCAACGCAATAAACCCGGTGCGAAGCGCACCAGGCCCATTGCTGGAGATTCACAATATCAAAGGTTCTTGCCGGAGGTCTAACTCGCTGGTTAGAAGTGTCCCGAAAAGCCCAGAGGGCCACCACCTTCATGACCGCCAGCATGTTCATACATCAAAGGCGAACCATTCAGGCGACCGTCGTCACGCGCATCTCCCAGGGTTGCACGATACTTGCCATCCTCCTTACCTGAAAAATATCCAATAGCAGTACCCACAACCAAACCTATCAATGCACCAGGCCAGCCGCCAACTGCTCCGATTTTGGCGCCAGCAGCAGCACCAGCAGCAAGACCAAGCGCACCACCACCAAGCGCGTACTTTACCTTGGAGTCAGAAACGGTTTCATGTTCGTATAAGCGGCCGCTCAGGTTTTCATACGGCGTAATCGGAAAGCCGCCATGCATGCCGTAGCCGCCCATGGCCATCATCGGATCGCATGGCATCGCGCCCATCGCGTACGGATTCATATAAGGCGAGCCATAGCCGCCATAAATCGGATTCATTGTGCCTGTCCCCCTATAAGTCCCCTAAATACTGTGTCAATATCCCCTTGTTTGCATAAAAACATGTTGCCCGGTTTTTGTGCTAGGGCCGACAAGCTGGCTTGGGGTAGGCTTGGAAAGCTCTCTGTCATTCCCGCGCAGGCGGGAATCCAGGCCAGCAGGCTGGCTTTGGATAGGATTATTAGCCCCTGCGCTAGCTTTTCCCTGGATTCCCGCCTGCGCGGGAATGACAAAATCAAGCGGGAATGACAGACGAAGCAGAAATGACAGATGGGCAAGGATAACAAGGCGGGAGAGTCTCCCGGCCTTATCTAAAGCCGACTTGTCGGCCCATCAGCAGCACCCGAACCCCCGGAAATTTACGCTCCTGCACAAGCTGAAACCCCTGCCTCTCCACAATCGTCTGCAAACCAAACCGCGTACTGTTGGCCGCATGCGAATACACCAGCCAGACTCGCTGGCTCGCTCCCGCTGTCTGCGCCAAACGTTTCGACAAGGGCGCACCTTCCGACAAGGCTTGATAACCGGGTACATGCACCCCCATCATTTGAACTTCCGGCTTGAGATAATAGGCCATCCCCACCGCCATGGCCCCGGACTTGCTGACCAACACCGTATCCCCTGCCTGATAAGCCGGGTTAATCAAGCCCGCCGCCTGCTTGAACTCGTCCGAGCTGGCATGCTCCACCAACAGGTAACGTCCGGCATCGCCCAGCATCAGCGCCAGCAATAGGCCTCCCAAACCCACTTGAAGCCCTTTCCACACACAGCCCGACACCCGGCCTAGACTCACCAACGCATAAGCCAGCAACAACGTGCAAGCTGGGCTAGCCAACAGCAGGTATCGCCGGATCGTGGCCGTATGCGTATTTTTGAGCACATCCAGCAACACCTGCCCGCCCATCACCGCCACCAGCCAAAACAGAATCAGCGCCAGCACAGGCGCAATAGAAAGGCGTTTTTCCGAAGCCTGTTTAAATTGCCACAATGCGCCGCCGGATGCCGCCAGCAGAATCAAAAACGGCGCCAGCTTCCCCAGCTTGCTGTCGGGCAGGAAAAACTCACAGGCAATTCGCCACAGTTTTTCCAAGAGCTGCAGCGGATTCCACAAGCCCGCCGTATAATGTCCGGCATTTTTGAAAAACGTCATCTGCACCTGAAACATCGGCCACCAGGGCAAAACCAGCAACAAAACAAAAATTGCCGTCAGCAACAGCCTGGTTAAAAAGGCCTTATCGCTTCGGCCTTGCCACAACAACACCGCAAAGACAAACCCGGCAAACACCATAAAAAAGTATTGCGTATACAAGCCCAATGCCAACGTCAAACCCAATGCCAGCCATCGCCACCAGCCAGTGCATTGTTCAAGCACGCCCAGCATCTGCCAGACGGAGCCCAGCGCCAGCAACACCAGCAACGTGTACTGACGGGCGTCTTGGGCATGATCGATCTGATACGCCGAAAACGCCAGCAGCGCTGTCGATATCAGCGCAAATGTTTTCACATCCGCTTCTTGCCAATGCGCGTTCCAGCGTCCAAGCCGCAACGCCAGTACAAACATCATCGGCATACACAAAATGCCAAACAACACCGCGGGCACTCTCAACACATCGGCGGAAAACCCAAAGGCATGAATCCACGCATTCATCAGCGCAAAAAAGAATGGCGGATGCACGTTGGCTTTCAGCACGTTGGCCGTTTGTTTCCAGTTGAACGCGCCATGCGATTGCGTCGCTTTTTTTAAATATTCGGATGCCGGGATCGGGCGCGGCGGATCGAAACTCTCATTACGCAACGTGTAGGCATCCGGATCAATCGAGTTACCCATACTGGTGGCAATAGTCGCCAACTCATCGCTCCACAAGCTTTTTTCATCCAGCTTGTACAACCGGGCGGCTGCACCCAGAAGCACAACAAGCAGCAAAACCGCGAGCACCCAGCTTTTGGCTCCGCGCTTGAACCCGTGATTTTTGCTCACCGTCATGAAAGCAGTTCAGCCTGTTGACGTTCGGTTTTTTGAGGAGCCGCATGCAAAAGACGCGCAGGCGTCATCAAGGCAGAATATTTTCTCTGCCAAACCAACCAGGCAATCGGCAGGCCGGTCATCACAATAAAATTAAGCAAATGCGCTTGCCCGATAAACGTCAGCGAAAACAATTGCGCGCCCGACATCACAACCAACAGGCGACGCAGCCAGAAACCTTCTTCCAGAAAGAGTGCCAATGGGAAAAACATACCGAAGTACCACGGGTAAAACTTCAGGCTAACCAAACATATCATCACCGCCATCACCAACAGGGCATCCTGAATCCACTGACGAACCGGATAGGTTTTTTGCCGAAGCCGAGACAAACCCAGCCAACCATAAAAGCCCACATAGCCCAGCAGCAACATGTTTTTCAGCACGGTGCGCACCGCTTCTTTTTGCAGGTGCCAGGCAGGTATCACTTCTTTGGCAAAGGTTTTAAATGAGGAATAGATCATCGAGTGCAGCGACCCATGACTGACAAAGGCATTGCGCTCAATTTCCTTCAAGTGAAACGATTGCCAATCCGGCAGGTAAGACAAACCGCTCAATCCAAACACCAACACACCCAAAACCACACCGCCAAGCAGCGCGCGCCAGGCTCGTTGCTTGATCAGCAACAAAACAGCCGGTGGAATAATCACCAGCGCGCCATACTTGATTAACGTGGCCGCCACCAGCGCGGGCAATATCCATAACCAGGCGCCCACAATGGCAAAATACGCGCTGAGTGTCACGAAAAAGCCCATAATCATGTCGTTGTGCCCGTTCGCCAAACCGTGAACCATCACCAGCGGGTTAAACGCATATAAGTAGAAGGCCATGTCAGCGCGAATTTTTGGTTCCGACGCATCGGCGTTCAGACGTTGCACCGTCAGCCAAACCAGTGCGGCTGTGACTGCATGAATCAGTAAATTCAGCCCTTTGAATACCCAGACAGTCACCGGCAATTGCCCGCCACCCGGGATGCACAAGAGCTTTGCGAGTTGCAGATACAAAAATCCATAGGGGCTGGGGTTATTCACCCAGTGATTCGTCATCATCGGGTCTTGCTCCCAACCCAAAGTCTGATCGACCGTGTACACATACGGATTGAGGCCGTAATGCAACTGCTGCCAACCCCGGTTGATGTAACCAAACAGATCGGTGGAATGAAAATTGGGAATGAGGAACGCCGCCACGGCGGTCAGTCCGGCCAGAATGGCCAGAGACTTCAGCGGAAGCCCGGTTTTTTTCAACGCGTTGTAACCGGCCCAGTACAAAAACAACAACACCAGCGTCACAGGCCACAAAAAGAGTTCACGGTAGGTTCGAAACTCGGCCAGGGCGGGCGTCAGGTAAAACCACTGCATTAGGCCGTAGATGAGCACAAAACCGCCCGCAACCTGAAAAAACCGGCGCACCGCCGGAATGTGTTCGTCAGAAATTTGATCGGTCTGGCTCATGTGTTCACGCATTGACTGGGAATCCCCTCCATTGTGCCTGTAGCGCGCAGCTAAATCAAGCATGGCTCTCAGCAGATCGCATATTCATTTGGGTGCATACTCATCTGTTTGTAGGGACGTTGCACAGAGGGTTTACATTTGTTAAAACTATCTCAGGCTTGTGTCAATTTTTGGTTGGAAAGAAAAGCGTCAGAGCAGCAGAATCGGCGAATGTTCGTCACTCTGTCGGCCCCTTTGCAAATCAAATAACCATTAAAATATCAATAAAAACTTGTTTCGCTCCAGTATCACCGATACAATCGGGCGAGTCAGCCACAAGAAAACGGTGGACATTGCACCAGCCTCCGAAGCGTTAAAATAGGGAGACCGTGTTGGAATGAATATCACAAAAGGGTTTCTGGGCATTGCCATCGCACTGACGATGACCATCATCGCACCCATCAGCAGCCAGGCTGAAACCATCGATCTGCTGAGGTCCATTCCCCTGGAGATTGAAGGCTACCCGGCTGTCAAAAACTTTCCGGAAACCTTCAGCACGGCCGATCAAGTCCTCAGCGCCATCAACAGCACCCCGGTCCTGCTGGTGCACATGGAAGTCCTGCGGCGGGCGTATCACCAACTCCCGGCCAGCCAGCACGAAGTGCTGCTCACGGCCATTCACAAGCGCCGCCTGGCCAATGAAAACGACCTGATGCTAGGCTTTGACCATGGTTATGCCCAATTGGTGTTTAAAGAGAATAAAACCGGCCTGTTTTTCTTGCGCAAGGCCAATGATGCGCTCAGAACCCAGTTTTCCAGTCTGGCTTACGGCATGGCCGAAGTGCAGGCCGACTTAACCCTGGAAGGCGCACCATCGGACGCCATGACCACCCGCAAGCTGGATGCGACTTTTCAGTTGACGGATGCGGTGCGGCGCGATGCCGAACGGCACCAGCCCGGCTTTTGGCCTTCTTACCTGAAGGTCATCGAAAAGATGAAGCCTCTGGCTGCCTATAATGGCTTTACCAAGCGGGATTTCAGCCTGACGTACTTTCCTTACGGCAACAGTGTCTCCCCAATGCAAGGGACGACAACGGTAGCGTTACCACTGCAAGGCTCCGAACCCAGCCTGCTGAACAACACCAGCAGCAGCCCGTGCAGCGTGAACGATAGTGTGCCGGATGAAAACTCCCCCTCGGACAACACCCTCATTAATCAGCGCAGCGCCTTGTTTGGCAATGAAAGCGCGCTCATTCAGTTCTTCAACACAAGCCAGGCCGGGTTGTACCAGGTGCGCGTCAGCAACACCGAAGGCCGCCAACTGCTTAGCTTTAACACCCACACCATGCCCAACATCGTGGAAGATTTGGAAGGGGACGGCACGTTTGAAATCGTCGCCCGCCAGTATCAGGCCAACCCGTTAAACCCGGTTCTGGTGTATCGTCACACCCCTTGCGGGTTTGAACTGGATCAAAAGGTGTCTGAAGCGTTCCGATAACTCCTCATGCGAAAAACAACGCTTCGGCAGTAAAAAACCGGCTTCACCGCCGGTTTTTTGCACAAAAATTGCACAACGTCATCGCTAAAACTTGCACACGCGTTTCCTATGATTAAGACAATGACGTTGATTCCAGGAGTTCTCATCTTGCGATATTTCGGGCGGAAACCCCGCAAGCCATACTGGCGTACCCTGCTTCTGTTCATCCTGCTGCTTCCCGGTCTGTATGTCCTCAGCATTCTCTGGAAGGTGAGCGTTGCCGAACAGGAAGCCTTTGGACGCAGCGAGCTCATTCCCCTTTCGATGAAGAAACCCAAGTATAAACAACACCCATCGCAACCGCCGGAAGCACATAACAGCGGAACATTCGTCTTCAACCGCAACGGTCAAAAAATCACCGTCTGGAGTCAGAAAATCAACGGGTTTCAACACATCTACGGCTCGGCGCTGGCCGCATACGACCTGGGCGACAAGCCTGCCAACCTGCTGTTTTGCGGAAACGAATACATGGAAGCTTACGCGGATCTCCTCTTTGATAAAGACGGAATCGAACTTGCCGATTTAAAAGATCGACGCAAAGACTTGCATCACAACGCCATCGGGCGAGCCATTGGGCTGGAGGCCAAACAGAAAAAACTGACCGGTGATGCGGCCAATCGATATATGCAAAAACGGATTCTCTATCTGGTCGATAACGGCATTGAGTACCTGCCGCACTACAACGATCCGCGCGTTTCCCAACTCAAAACCGAAAGCCAGTTTGGTTGCCCAGGGCTGCCGCCCGCGTTTTCCCTGTACAGCTTCTTAAAACCTCAAACCCTTAGCAGC
>CAZXUP010000057.1:472-12517 GCA_964643815.1 uncultured Vampirovibrionales bacterium | reverse complement strand
AGCAAAACGCGGAAGATGGTGTTCAAGGATAGCGGGGATGCCCGTCTGAGTTACCATCGCAACTACAACGAGGCCCTGGAAGCCTTGGCAGAAGACGATCTGCCAGCCGCCAAGATTTATCTGCAACGCGCCCGGCGCGAGATTGCCGGGTTTGAGGGATTGGGTTCAGGGGCTTTTGAAAGCCCAGAAGCGTTTGAAAAAAGCAAGGTGGTGCCGTTTACGCCATCGGCCCAGCCGGAAACAAACCGCTTTAAGCTGAGTTAAGCGGTTTTCAAGTTGCCCTGTCCTTTTCTGTCGCTTCTGTCATCATTTGAGAGCGAGCCGGTTTGATCCATCTGGTTTGATTTGGCTGGGAAGACTCCTCATTGAGTTTTAGGCTCTTTTTGATAATAATTCTCAATAGTACCGTCACCACCCTGTACTCGTACAAGGTGCCACTGTTTTAGATAACCCTTTGGAAACCCTGCATGACCACTTCTTTTACGCTTGAACAGGCCAAGGTGGGTGATACCTTGCGGGTAAAGCGCATTGCGGATGCGGAAGTCGCCACCAATGCCGTGCGGCTGGGCGTTTCAGAGGGTGAATTGCTGATGGTGGCCTCCAAAATTCCGGGTGGGCCGGTGGTGATTCGTCGAGGTGTCGTCGAAATCGCTCTGGGACGGGATTTGTGCAAGGAAATCGAGGTAGAGCGCTCATGAGCATGAACGCGATGCCTGACACGCCCGACTCGCCGCCTTTAGGAATGAACCAAGCAGCGAATCAGTCAGCAGGGGCGCATATGGTATCTGCCGTTGAGGCTGAAATCGGAAACGTGGTGCTGGCGGGCAACCCCAATGTGGGTAAATCGCTCTTTTTCAACGCTTATACGGGCATGTATGTCAATGTGTCCAACTTCCCCGGCACCACCATCGATGTGCCAAAAGGGACGCTGAAAGATCATGCCTTGTGCGCCCATTCTGGATCTGACAAGGTGGTGCTGTTAATGGATACGCCCGGTGTTTATGGGCTTTCCGGCTTAAGCGAAGAGGAACAAGTGGCTGAGCACGCCATTTTGGCGGCGGATGTCATTATCAACGTCGTCAGCGCCATCAGCTTGGATCGTGATTTATTTTTGACCCAGCAGTTGCTTGATTACGGCAAACCCCTGATTATCGCTGTGAACCAGATGGATGAGGCGGAAGCCCGCCAGTTGTCGGTGGATTTGCCGAAGCTGGAGAAGCTGCTGGGCGTGCCGGTTTTCCCCACGGTGGCGGTAACCAACGAAGGCCTGGATACGGTGCGAAACGCGATTGGTTCGGCGCGCAAGGGCAACCCGATGCCCAACGCCCCGTCGCCCGATGCGATGCAAGTGCTGGAAGCCAATATGGGCGAGCGCATGAAGATCTATGGCTTGCGTCGGCAATACGTCAATGCCATTGCGTCGCAAGTCGTCAAGGATACCAGTCAGCCGGATTCGCTTCAACGACTGGTGTCGCAACGCGTCGGGCAAGCCTTGCTCAATCCGCTCATTGCGTTTGTCAGTATGCTGGTGATTTTGTTTGCCTTGTACCAGGTGATTGGCGTCTGGGTGGCGGGTGACTTGGTGGATCTCACCGAAAGTAAATTGATGCTGGGACAGGAGGCTGGTGCGTGGCCGGGGATTGTCCCGGTGATGCAAGGCTGGATTGCTCAGGTTTTTCCAAGAGAGAGTTTTTTCTACACGGTGTTTGGCGGCGAGTTTGGCGTGCTGACGATGAGCGTGCAGTACATTTTCGGTGTGTTGTTTCCGCTGGTGCTGGGTTTTTATGTGTATATTTCGCTGCTTGAAGATTGCGGTTATCTGCCGCGCATTGCGGTCATTTCCGATGGGTTGCTCAATAAAATCGGTTTGAATGGACGCGCGGTGATTCCGCTGATTTTGGGCTTGGGTTGCGTGACGATGGCGACTGTTTCCACACGCGTGCTTACGTCCAACCGAGAGCGCACGATTGCATCGACGATTTTGGCGATTACCATTCCATGTTCGGCGCAGTTGGGTGTGTTGATTGCATTGATGGCAAAGGCTGGCGGCTTGCGTGCCTGGATGGCGTATTGCGCGGTCTTGTTTACGGTGCTGATTGTGCTGGGTACGATCTTAAACAAGATGCTGCCGGGGCGTTCCAGCAGTTTGATTTTGGATTTGCCGCCGATGCGCATTCCCAATTTACGCAACATTGCGCGTAAAACCTGGGTGAGAACCGTGGTGTTCCTCAAAGAAGCTGCGCCGTTGTTTATGCTGGGTTCGTTGCTGGTGGCGGTGTTGCAGGCAACCCATTTGCTGGAAGCCATTCAAACCGGTCTGGGTCCAGCCATCAAAACGGTGTTACATCTGCCTGCCGAAACAGCCCAGGTGTTTATCATGGGCTTGGTGCGGCGCGATTTCGGCGCGGCGGGTTTATATTTTATGACGGATATGTTGACGCAGGCGCAGTTGCTCACCTGCCTGATGGTGATTACGCTGTTTGTTCCGTGTTTTGCATCGGCAACGGTGATTTGGAAAGAGCGCGGAATGAAAGAGGGCGTGATCGTGCTGATCGGTTCCTGGCTGCTGGCGTTTGGCATTGGCGCTGGTCTGGTGCGCTTGTTGGAAGGGTTCCCGATTTTAGGATAGAAAAATCCCAGAAAAAGAAAGAGCCTCCCGATATCTGGAAGGCTCCGGGTGAACACTCTGGGAGGATGTGAGAACATTCAGGAGTGACTGTAAACCGGCAGCAATGCCAATGGTTTGGCGGGCGATGCCGATGAGGGATCGAGCCAGGCTTGGGTTTTGGCTGTTGCGTGTTCCAGAAAACCAAGCACCGGAAAACCAAATAGTTTTTCCAAAAACCAGAGGATGTTTCGCAGGTGGAAATTCGTGTCGCCCATGACTTCCTCCATCAGCAATCGAGCCGTATACAACTGAAAATAAGACGGGTTGTCGAGATACTCGGCGTTGTAGCGTTCGGTTCCACAAGCCATGCAGCAGCGTTGCGCCGGAATAATCTGGCGCAACCAGTAGCGGCTTTCCCGACGGACCTGGCATTCGCTGCAGCGCAATACCACCCAGCGAATGATCAGGCCGCACCCGCAATCCGGGCAATAACACTTGCCTTCGCTGAGTTGGGTCTGCGCATGCGTGCAAGAAAAAATCTGCGCCCACATCCAGCCAAAAGCAGACAACAGCAGCATTTTCAGGAACTCCCATTATTTGCGCCTGTTGAAATGATATGGGGTTTACGTCAAAATGCATGCTTCTTTTTTTGTCGTTTGAATGGTATAAATACCCCAGAAGGGTTCCCGTCCTGAGAGAGACGGGCTTGTGTATACATTTCGTTGTTTTGGAAAAGCGTGACATATGCTATTGGGCACTTTTTTTGAAAAAGTCAGAACGGCTTTGCATAGCCAGGTTTGCTTGCATTGCGAACAAAAAGCGGTGGCAAACGGACTTCAGTTTTGTCGGCAGTGCGATGATGTGCTGGGCTTGCGCACGCCAGTGGCGGTGATTGATACGCCGCATTTCCTCTGCCATGCGGCAACCAGCTTGAACCCGGCGGTCAAAAAACTGTTGTATGGCTACAAGTTTCATAATCAGTTTGTCCATGGCAGTCGCTTGTCCGGCTTGCTCATCCAGTACTGGAACAGTTTGCCGTTGCCGATTCGTTCTGCCCACCCGGAGACGGTTCTGGTGGTTCCCGTTCCGCCGCATGCGGATAAAATCAGCCGGATTGATGCGATGGCCAGTCGTTTTGCCCGGCACTTCGGCTTTGATTACCGTCCGGACGCCTTGAGCTGGACGCGTTCCATCGAGCCGCAGCACACGATTCTGGACAAGCGCCAGCGGTATACCAATATTGCGGGTGGTTTGTCCGTCAACCCGGATGTGCTGGCGGGTCATGAAAAAATTATTATCGTGGATGATCTCACCACCACCGGTGCGACATTGCATGAGGCCAACCGCGCGATCCGGGAGATGTCTCTTGGGCTGGCAACGCAGCCGGAACTCATCACGCTGGCGGTTGCCAAGGTGCCCTTGGCCTCACAACGACGCTAGTTAGAACGGCCTGAACTTTTTTTAGGCGTTAAGCTTACCCCAATCAGCAAGCGCGATGGTTGCTACGCGTTGATCCTGGTTGGCCAGCTTGCCGATGTCCTGATAGCTGATGCCGCTGGCGTTGCCATCGAGTTGGGCTAGTTTGTCGTAGTTTTTCAGCATCATCTCGCCCATCGTATACAGTTTTTTGAATTGACCGTTGTTGGCGATGCCTGCACCGGTCAGTTTTTGCAAGCCTTGGGTCAGCTCGTCTTTTGTCACCTGGCCGTTTTTGTCCGCATCGAAGTGGCTGAGGTTGTTCAGTGCCTGAAGGGTGTTGATGTTGTTGGGGTTAGTGTCTTCTAAAGCGTTCAGTTCGGCTTTGACCCGGGCGGCGATTTTGGCGAACCCTTGCCCACCTAGCTTGCCCAGTCCCAGTGCTGTGCCGACCGCTTCCCGGTTTTTAAGCAGGCCCAGGCCGATAGAAGCCGCTGTTTCCAGACTCATGCAAACCCCCTTTGTCTCTCTATCCATGTTCACTGTAACCGGGCTTTGCGCCGGTTTCCTCGTGCATGTGGACTAGATTGGGCGTTAGCCGGGCTTATCCGCGTTACCCGAACGTCTTGAAGGTCATGTCAATGTTCTTGTCGATGACCTTCTGCACCGCTTCAATCTCGGTCTGGACGGACTGCTGTTGGGTGTCTACCCGGCGCAACTGTAGCTCCAGCGATTTATCCAGGCTTTGCAGGGCGTTAATCCGCAGCTGAATCTGGATGGCTTCCTGAGAGTCGGGTTCCAGGTTGCTGACGATGGTGAACAACTGGTTGGTGACGTTGGCCAACTGCATGCGCGATTGGTTGATTTGCTGCCCGGTTAGTTCCAGGTCGCTTTTTCTGGCGGTGAGGGCAAGAAACCTTGCCTGGCTTGCAGCTAAACCCACTGGCCTCGTCCTATGGTACGGGTGTTGTGCACAATGACTCCGGGTTTTTATCGGACAATCCGAAATTAAACTTGAGTTTTGTAACGTAATATAACTGCTCCAGTGCTTCATGGAGGCTGTTGGGCAATCCTATCAGCCTAGATGTTTTTATTTTTATTAGTGGTTTAGGCGAATATTGGGCAAGAGGTTACGCGGGAGAATTGTGTCGATGTTGGGCAATGCCAATTTTTCGGCTCTGGTTAGGCCTATGGGTCAGTTTGCCGTGTCAAAGCCAGCTCAGACGGGTTTTGGCCGAGACAACCTGGCTAGCACTCAGCTTGCAAAGGCTGCGGAGGCTTTGGAGCGCGAAGAACAAGCATGGATGTTGAGCCTGATGAAGAAAACTGCGACTGAAACATCGAAACAAAAGACCCTACAGAATGCCACGCCTCAAACGCTGGAGCCGGGTAAGCACATTGCGGCTTCCAATACCAAAACATCGCTTCCAGACTTGGAAAAACATTATGCCGCGCTCAATCAAGAGATTTCTGGTTTGGTGGGTAAACGTATTCACTTGGCCCAGATCGCACTTTCCCTGGGTTTGCCGGATCATGCCATTTCCTTTATGCAAAAGGCCTATGGAGATATTCGTTTTCTGCTGGAGGGCTTGATTAGCGATTTGGCTGGACGTGAGCCGACTGGTAAATTGCGGCAGGTGCTGGGTCATCTGAAGATGCTGAAAGAAAAGGTTATGTCGCAGTTAAGGCTGACCATCAGTTCTTTTGGTGGGCCAATGCTTAGCCCGGAAGAAACAGAGGCCCTGCTGGCCAAGGATAGTGATTTTGACGAGAATAAAGATCCGGTTGCCAAGAAGATTTTGCAAGATTTTAACCTCATCAAAACCAAGGATGATCTCAAAAAACATACGTTTACGGCGATGGATAAGATCGTCAAAGCCCTCCCAAACATTTTGGGAGGTGTTGCTTCAGACCTGCAGCAGTTGCGCGCAGATCCGAATGCCGGGCTTGGTTCGGCGGTGATTAATGTAAACCAGGCGCTTACTCGATTGGGCATGGCCAAGGGCTTGCTGAGCCTGGCTATTGGCGGTGAAAACGCATTTAAGGAGCAAGCGGTTCCGGCTGCGAATTTGGCCCGGTTTGAGGGTGTGATTGATCAGTTGACGACGTTGGCAGAAGAGACATTCAGCCAACTGGAGAACCGAGGTTTCGTGCTTTCAAGAAACACGGAAGATCCGCTGGGGGCGACGAAAGATCCGGTGTTGGCGGAGGCAATGCAAGCGCGGCAGGAGCGGAAAGAAGTGCAAAAGCCACAAAGCCCGCAGGAAAACGCTGGCCTTCCCCTGCAAAGATCACTCAGTCCCGAACGGGTGGGGTCGACACCCAGTCCACGGGGTCGTATTGAGGCGCGGCAAATGCCACAATCAGGACAAATTGGCCTTGGTGCGGCTACTCCCCAGGCGACAAGCTTTAGCATTTCGAGTTAGGCCGGGTTTTAACTGGGGCGTGGGGCTGTGTTAAGATGAAGCCCTGTAAAAGTGACTCGTATCGATTCTCTCATGTCTTTTAACACCCAAGTCCAGCAACGGCGCACCTTCGCCATTATTTCTCACCCGGACGCCGGGAAAACCACGCTGACCGAAAAGCTGTTGCTTTATGGCGGGGCGGTGCAACTGGCAGGATCGGTGGCGGCCAAAAAGCAGCAGCGTCAGGCCACCTCCGACTGGATGGCGCTGGAGCGCCAGCGGGGGATCTCCATTACGTCCACGGTCCTTAACTTTGAGTACAACGGTTTTCACGTCAATCTGCTCGATACGCCGGGCCACCAGGACTTCAGCGAAGATACCTACCGCACCTTGATGGCCGCTGATAGCGTGATTATGCTGCTGGACAACGCCAAGGGGGTTGAAACCCAGACCAAAAAGCTCTATCAGGTCTGCAAACGCCGGGGGATTCCGGTGGTGACGTTCATCAACAAGCTGGATCGCCCCGGTCGGGAGC
This sequence comes from uncultured Vampirovibrionales bacterium, assembly GCA_964643815.1. Classification (GTDB taxonomy): domain Bacteria; phylum Cyanobacteriota; class Vampirovibrionia; order Vampirovibrionales; family Vampirovibrionaceae; genus CAZXUP01. The sequence continues at coordinate 5,553 of CAZXUP010000057.1, read as the reverse complement.
CGTTGGAACTGCTGGACGAAGTCGAGCAACTCTTCGGCATCAAAACCTGCGCCTTCAACTGGCCGATTGGCATGGGCGATACGTTCAAGGGTGTGTACGATCGCCGCAACCAGAAGCTGCATCTGTTTGAGCGTACCGATCATGGCAAGCACAAGGCGCCGGTATCGGTGTCCGATGTGCATGACGAATCCGTCAAAAGCCAGATGCCTGCGGATGTCTATAAGCAACTCGTAGAAGAAATCGATATTCTCGATATGGCGGGCGAGGAATTTTCGAACGAGCTGTATCAAGCCGGAGCCATGACGCCGGTGTTTTTCGGGTCGGCGGCCAATAACTTTGGCGTCGAATTGTTCCTGTCTCAATTTTTGGAGTTGGCCCCACCACCCAGCGCACGCAAGACAAACAATGGTCCGCTCGATCCGGCTGGGGTCAATTTTTCCGGATTTATTTTCAAGATTCAGGCCAACATGGACCCCCAGCATCGCGATCGCATCGCGTTTATGCGTATCTGCTCCGGGCAGTTTTCGCGCGATATGCAAGTGAAACATCCGCGCTCCGGCAAGATGATTCGCCTTTCGCATTCGCACCGTCTGTTCGGGCAAGATCGCGAAACGGTGAATGAAGCGTATGCGGGCGATATTGTCGGTTTGAGCAGCAACGATCAGTTTGCCATTGGCGACACCTTATGTGTTGGCCCAACGTTTGAGTTTGAGCCGATTCCAATGTTTGCGCCCGAGTGCTTTGCCTTGCTGCGCAACCCCAACCCGTCCAAGTACAAGCAGTTCCAAAAAGGCATCGATCAACTGCGTCAGGAAGGGGCGATCCAGGTGATGTATTTTGCCGATGCCGCCCAGCGCAATCCGGTGCTTGCGGCGGTGGGCCAGTTGCAATTCGAGGTGGTTCAGTATCGTCTGCAAAGCGAATACGGCGTGGAAACGCAGATTGAAAACCTGGGCGAGTACACGCATGCCCGCTGGCTTTCTGGCGATTCGGATGCGTTGGATACGGCCGAGTGGATTGTGAACGCCCGAAAGGCGCAAGATGCCGATGGTCGGACTGTCGCGCTGATTAAAGGGGAGTGGGCGTTGAATTACCTGATGGAGAAAAATCCGGGCATTACGTTTTTGGATACGCCGCCGCATTAGGGCGTACAATAAAACTGATTGAGAGTGGTTTTGAGGAGAGCATTCGCATGAATATGCAAAACGAGCCGCAAGGCGAACCCAAAAAGAGCAACGCCAAAAAATGGATCATCGGCTGTGGTGGTTGTTTGGTAGTCGTTCTGTTGATTGCGGGCGTGTTGGCTGTTTTGGGCGGCACGGCGGTTAAAGGATTGATGGATGCCAGCAGCCAATCGGTTCAGTCGGTTTTCGGTAAAAGCTACAAGGCTGAGGGTTACACGGCGATTGGTTTGCCGACCGGCAGCAAGGACTTGAAGAACGTGGTGCTGCTGATGGACATGACGCGCGGCAGCGTGATTGTTGCGGTGGATACACGGATGTCTGCGGCGGATGCCGGTATTTTGAAAAGCGGCAACACCGAACAGATTCAGGCGTATATTCAAAAAATCGGAGAGCAGGCCAATACAAGCCCTCAAAGTAGCTCATCGAATGTCGATCTCCATGACATGCGTTTTGACGACATTCATACGGTCAAGCTACCCAACGGCAAGCAGTTGCCGGTGACGACGGCGGCGGTGAAGGCGAACCGGAAGGGACAAGAGGGTTATAGCCCCGCCGTGATTGCCCTGTTGCCGGAGCCTGGGGAGAAGATGATTGTCCTGTTCGCAATGGATGCCAAGAGTACATCTTCCAATCCCAAGGCGGATTTCAAGGTCGAACAGCAAGCGCTGGAAACCCAGGTGCTGGAGCTGATCAATAACAGCGAACTCGATGATCGCCTCCAATAGTGAGCTTTATGTTTCGTTACATTTTGGCAAAACCTTCGCTTCAGATACTTTCATAGATTAAGGCTTTTAATGAAGGAGTATTGGCGAATGAATGTATCTTCTCCGGCTTTTCAAAGAAAACAGCAAGAATTTGACAGGGTTCAAGCCGAGCAGGGTTACGGCGCGCGCGTAAAGGCGGTCCTCAAGGATGATAAGCTGGGTACTGCCGTGGCAGTGGGAGCGTTGGCTTGGTTGCTCTACCCGGCGGCTAAGAAAAATCTTCCAGGGTTAATCAACCAGGTGAAAGCTCGTTTTAATCGCGTGGGTTAAACGTTAGCTGAAATACCGTTTCAGGAATTGCCCGGTGTACGAATCTTCGCACCGGGCAATTTGCTTCGGCGTGCCTTGTGCTACCACGTAGCCGCCGCGCTCGCCGCCTTCGGGTCCCATATCAATCACATGATCGGCCACTTTAATGAAATCGAGATTGTGCTCAATTACCACCACGGTATTGCCTTGATCGACGAGGCGATGCAGAATGTGCAGCAGGTTTTCGAGATCGGCCCAATGCAAGCCGACGGTCGGTTCATCCAAGAGATACAGTGTCTTGCCGGTGCTGCGGCGGCAAAATTCCGTCGCCAGTTTCACGCGTTGCGCCTCACCGCCGGAGAGTGTCGTGGCGGGCTGCCCCAGCTTGATGTAATGCAGGCCCACATCGTTCAGCACGCCCAGCATGTTTTTGACGCGCGGCACGCCCTCGAAAAATTCGTGCGCTTCGGCCACCGTCATGTTCAGCACCTCGGCAATGTTTTTGCCGCGATAGGTCACTTCCAGCGTTTCCGGATTGTAGCGCGCGCCGTGACACACTTCACAAGTCGTATGCACATCCGGCAGAAAGTTCATTTCCCGGGTGATCACACCATCGCCTTTGCAGGCTTCGCAGCGTCCGCCCGCCACGTTAAAGCTGAAGCGTCCCGGTTTGTAACCGCGCAGTTTGGCTTCTTCGCAGTTGGTAAACACGTTGCGGATCGGATCGAAAATGCCTGTGTAAGTCGCCGGATTGCTGCGCGATGAACGCCCGATGGGCGATTGATCGATGGGGATGATCTTGTCGATATGCTCCAGCCCGGTCAGTTTTTCATAACCTTGCGGGCGCACCAGGTTCGATCCGAAATGAAAATGCACGGCCTCGTATAAAATATCAAACACCAGCGTGGACTTCCCCGAGCCGGAAAGCCCGGTGACGCAAATCAGTTTCTCCAGCGGAAAATCGACGGTGACGTTTTTGAGGTTGTGAAACGTGGCGTTGTGGATCGTCAGCGTCTGACCGTTGCCGGCGCGAAATTGCTTGGGCGTTTCGATGGCGCGCTTGCCCGAAAGATACTGTCCGGTCAACGATAACTCACTGTTTTCGAGTGTATTCGGTGGGCCTTGCGCCACAATGCGTCCGCCATGAACGCCCGCCTGCGGGCCGATATCCACCACCCAATCGGCAGCGCGAATGGTGTCTTCGTCATGCTCCACCACAATCAGTGAGTTGCCCTGATCGCGCAACTTGTGCAAGGTTTGAATCAATTGCTGGTTGTTGTGTTGATGCAAGCCGATGCTCGGTTCATCCAAAATGTACAAAATGCCTGACATGGTGGCGCCCAACTGTGAGGCCAGCCGGATGCGCTGCGCTTCGCCGCCCGACAGTGTGGCCGCGGGCCGCGCCAGGGTGAGATAATCCAGTCCCACTTCCAATAAAAAGCGCAGGCGTTGTTCCACTTCATGCAGCGGTTGACGTGCGACGGTCATCTGAAATTCATTCAGATGTTCCGGCACTTGCTGGATAAAACGCAACGCATCGCGAATGGATAGCTCGCAAATTTGATGAATATTTTTGCCGGTGTGATTTTCGCCTCCCTGATTACCTAATGTCACGGCGAGGCTAAATGGTTTTAGCCTTGCACCGCCGCACGCTTCGCAGGTGCATTCGGTCATGAAGGTTCGGATATAGGCCTTGGTGCTGTCGCTGCCATGCAACAGGCGGCGCTTCATGATGTTGACGATGCCGTCAAAGTTGCTGACAAAATCAAACCAGTCTTCTTCGTTCTCGTCATCATCGGCGGTTTCCAGGCCAAAGCCCTCATGCATCAGGGCGTCGGCCTCTACCTTTTTTTTGAATTCGCCGTACAGCAAAAAGTTTTTTTCTTCCGGCTTTAATTTGTTCCACGGTGCGTTTAAATCAAAGCCATGTTTCTTGGCCAGCTTTTTAATAAACGTGGAGTAATAGCGGCCCGTAAATTTCTCGAATGGCGCAATTGCCCCTTCGCTCACTGTTTTTTCAGGTTCCGGTACCAGCAAGTCTTCCGAAATTTCATGCTGCACGGCCAGCCCTTCGCATTGCGGGCAGGCGCCATAGGGTGAGTTGAAACTGAACAGGCGGGGCGACATTTCCTCGATGGGGCTGTCTTCGGTTCCGCTGGCCAAGTGGCGAGAGAAGGCATAGTCTTTCGTTTTTTCGCTCTTCCCGTCAAACTCCTGCACCACCACGTAGCCGTCCGATTTTTTCAATGCGGCCTGCAGGCCCTCCATCAGGCGTTGGCTGGTGGCGTCATCGCGCTTGAGGATAATGCGATCGATGATCAGTTCGATGTCATGGCGCTTGTTGCGTTCCAGCCGATAATCTTCCGGCAGGTCTTCCAGCAGGTGCTGCTCGCCATCAATCCGAACGCGCACGTAGCCTTCTTTTCGCCACTGGCGAAACTGCGCGTTGTATTCACCTTTGCGGCCCCGTACCACAGGTGAGAGAATCTGGAGCTTGGTGCCTTCTTTCAAGTTCCAGATGGTGTCAAAGATGCTTTGCAGGGTGTGGGCCGTGAGCGCCGCCCCGGTGTCGGGATCGTGCGGGGTGCCGACCTTGGCGTAGATGAGGCGCAGGTAATCATAAATCTCGGTGACGGTGCCCACCGTGGAGCGCGGGCTTTTGGAGGTGGATTTCTGGTCGATGGCGATGGCGGGGGAGAGGCCTTCGATGCTTTCGACATCCGGCTTTTCAAATTGCCCGATAAACTGGCGTGCGTAAGAGCTGAGGCTTTCCACGTAGCGGCGCTGGCCTTCCGAAAAAATCGTATCGAACGCCAGGGATGACTTGCCCGAGCCGGAGACGCCCGTAAACACGACCAACTTGTTTCTCGGCAGGGTCAGGCTG
>CAZXUP010000057.1:0-462 GCA_964643815.1 uncultured Vampirovibrionales bacterium | reverse complement strand
TCGCTTAAATTATGCTCATTGGCCCGGTGGATGCGGATTTCTTTCATAAACCGATTACCTTTTAAATACCCTGCCCAGGGTTCAGGACGGTAAAAGCGAGTTTTTTGTTCTGGCGCTCAGGTTTTGCCTCAAGTTTCCGGGTAATTAACCGATAGCGTAACAGAATGCGACTTAAAAGACGAAACAACCCAAAGGACAGCCTGAAGAATGAACTTTTTTAAAAACCCGGAAGAGCAATCAGATCACGCTTCTTCTAACCATTCTTCAAAAACGCAACCGCTTTTCAAGCAGGAGCCGGGTTTGTCCAATATGTTGCCGGGACGACATGTGTCGTTAAGCGATTACATTTCTCAGCATTTGCAAGAGAAAAGCGCCGAAGAGGCTCCGGTAGCCAAGGCTCCTCCGCTGACCCCCCGGTTTGAGGTGGCAGTGGCAGCACGCCGCCCGAACGGCCAGTTTTTG
>CAZXUP010000056.1:5471-12730 GCA_964643815.1 uncultured Vampirovibrionales bacterium | reverse complement strand
CGGCCGTTGCGGCTGGCCCCACGTAACCGCCATAGCCAGAGTTGGAATAGCCCCCCATGGAGCCGTTCATTACAGTCATTTTGCCTCTCCAATAAATATGTGACTCGGTGATTGATGAGATATAGTCAACCTCAATAAAAATAAAAACATTTTATAGATAAAAATTGCCTTATTGCCCTTGCCCTGAGGGAATTTCTTTAGACGGGCCAGGCTTGTCCCTTTTTTAGCTTTTTAGGGGGGGGAGGCAATTTTGGAGTGCCGCTTGTTTTTATTTTAAATACGGGATGTATATCGGCATGCGCAAATCGCAATTGGGTTATGCTGCCGATAGGCTGAATCTTACTGGGAAGTGGAGGTTTATATGAATTCAAAACGGTATTCGACCCTGTTTTTGCGCTGATCTTTTCATTTAAAAAACAATAATCAGACGCTTTGGCTTGTCTGTCCGCCAGTCTAACGCGAATTTGTTTTTCAACCCCGGCGGCATGGCTGAAATCAGGCGTCTTCAGTAACGGTATCGCGCATTTTAAAGCGTTCAGTGTAGAATGAATAGAGTGGAGTAAACTATGGCGGCTCGACAAGCAGTAATGACGTTCAAGTCATCTTCATCGGAATCTCAAAAGAAACCTCAAAAAACGGTCAATGATTACGTCGATCTCATCGAAACAGTGGCCCGCGTTGAATACAGCCGTTTGCCCAATCACCTGATCGACTTCAGCGAAGTGGTGAACATTGGCGCCATCGCCATCCACGTCTTGCTCACGTCCAACCCGGAGCGTGAGTTTAACGTCACCTACCTTTCCACGGCCATGAAATGGGCCATCCGAAACGAATTGCGGTATCGCTACAAGTGGTACTCCCTCAAGCAGGTCAGCATGGACAGCGATCAGGACGCCACCGCTGACGGGGATGGGGACGAGGTTGGCGGCGGTTTTGAGGCCGAAAAAGCCAAGGTTCGCGAAGCCGTTTATGAGACGATTTTATCGGTCGATGGCATGATGGAGGCGGATAACCCGCACGAACTCAAGGACAATGCCTATACGCCGGAACAGAACAGCGAATTGGCGGAAATGGCCATGATTGTCCGTGAGGCCATCAGCAAGCTGCCCGAGCGCGAGAAGCAAATTATCGAGGCACGCTTTTTCAAGAATATGAAAATGCGGGAAATTGGCGAGACGTTCAATATTTCGCCGTCACGCACTTCGCGCATCGTGCAATCGGGTCTGGATAAGATCAAGCTGGAACTACAGCGTCGCGGTTACAATCCCAACTTCGAGGATTAGGAAATTTCCTAATGCCCACCGTGGTTGTTATAAATCTCATCGAAGAAATACTCTTCGGTGCCACGATGACCATATGAATCCTGGAAACGACCCAGCATAAAGCTGCCAAACGCACCCAAACCGGCGGCGACGCCAAAGTGTTGCAGACTTTTAAAGGGCCATCTTAGCATGCGGCCTCCCAAGCCCGCGAGGCCTGTGAATGCCTTACCTGCTTGCGTTTTGAATGATTGTTTGAAGCTGGCCGAAACAAAGCTTTTACCCTTGTACCAGTTGAATGTACGCTTGAAGGCGTCATTAATCGTCTTTTTGCCGAGCAGCATATACATACCGCCAATGCCAACACCAATCGGCACCAGGTTGGGCAGCAGCACTTCGTTGACCATGATATCAGCCTTGGTTTTGAATTCCTCAAACTTGAGGCGAAGCCCTAACGGTCCGTAGAGTAAGAGTTTTTTGATGCCGTGCGCCTGTTGGTCCATCCAGGGATTACCCGAATAGTGGGCAAGGCCATTTTGCCAATGCTCCCAGGACTTGTGTTCGTGGAGATTTGACAGTTTGTGCTCGATTTTTTCAGCGCGGCCATTATAGCTGTCCTTGATGGCAAAAGCAGCGGCGGCCAGCGCACCGATACCTAAAACGGTTTTACCTGTGCCTGAAAGCTTGCCAGCAGTCTTTAGCGGTGTTTCTGTTGCCGCCTTGGCAACACCCTGGACCGATCCGGTACTCATGCCTGAGGTCCTCCCTGCATTCCCTGTACAACGTTTAATTGCTGCCCTGCCATCTGTTGCGGATTAGCCGCCTGTGTGGCCTGCTGTGGGCTGGTGACATCCAATCGTCCCCCCACTTGTGGCATTTCCGGCGGAGCGGCCTGATTACCGCCTTGCATACCCGGTAGCCCTCCGGCTCCACCCGGCTGTTGCATCATTCCCTGCAAAGCTTGCATCAAGGCGGCTTCATCGGGTGCTGATGCGTTTTGTTGCGGAGCCTGCGGTTGTGCTGGGGCAGGCTGGGCCGTTTGCGCGGCCTGTGGCTTTGGTTGAAATGCGGCGGGTTTTTGTCCCTGTATCTTGACGGGCAGGCTCGGCTTTTTAGTGAGTCCAGACGCTTTTGGGTCTGTGTTCTGGCCCATTTTCTGAGCAGGATCCGCCTTTTCGCTGGCACCGCCGCCGTTTTGCAGCTTGGATAAAATCTCGGAGGCGACACCCGATTCGATATTCAACAATCCGCTTTTCTGGGTCAGCTTTTGCAGCTCGTCCAGGATGCCCTGGGAAGGGTTCTTGGCCAAGTCCAACTGCAAGGCCAGTTCGCCGCCCTGACGGACAATCGGGCTGGGATCTTTCAGGATTTTTTCCAGAAAGGCGTCTACATACGGCTTGTAGGTCGGATCATCCGCCAGCGCTGGATTTTTCTCGAGGATCTTGAAAAAGTCGATGGCGGCATCGGCCCGACTGGTCTCGGTTTCGCTATTCAGGCGTTCATTGAGAGAACGAATCGTCGCATCCGTCAGTGCGCCGCCATCCACGGTTGCGGTTGGCCCCTTGGGTTGAGGTTGGGCAGGCGGCTCTTGCGGCGCCTGGGGAGGCGGAGGTGCCTGCTGCACCGGTGGCTGTGGCGGCGGTTGAGGTGGTTGCGCCGGTAATGGAGCCGGTGGCCGGGGCGCTTTCGGAAACTGCGTAAACAGGTAAGGCGCGGCCATGTGCGGCGGAACAATCTCCGGCAAAGAGCCGCTGATCGGAAAATTGGACGTGTTTTGCACACTCGCCGGAGGCGGCGGCAGTGGCGGCAACGGATTTGAAACCCCGTTGCCGGAGGCGAATGCGCCTTGCATGCCCAAAGCACTGCTTGGATTCCCTATTGGTGATTGAATGCCCATATCCTAGTCCTGATGTCCCCTGGCCCTGCGTCGTTTAAGCGTTATTGAAACAACTTAACTGTATAAAACCAATAATCAGGATTTTGTTGCTAGGGACTTATTCAGGCGTCAACCATCCGATTCCGGTTATTCAAGGCACCGTTGGGGCGGTTTCCAGCTCCACATGCTGCTGGGGGTGGCGTATTGTCCAAAATACGCACGGCCATCCAACGGCGAAACCGCAATGCTGTTAACGCCCGGATAATTCAGCCCGGTGAGCAGGACACTAAGGCCCGTTGAAGGATGCCAGGTGCGCAAACTACCGCTTGTCGCATTTTGCCCGAAATACAGCCGGCCATCCACCGCCGAAACCGCAATGCTGTTAACGCCCGGATAATTCAGCCCACTGGCAATCACACTCAGCTTGGTTGAAGGATGCCAGGTGCGCAAACTACCATTTGTCGCATTCTGTCCGAAATACAGCCGGCCATCCACCGCCGAAACTGCAATGCTGTTAACACCCGGACGATCCACTCCGCTGGCAATCACGCTCAGCTTGGTTGAGTCATGCCAGGTCCAGAGTTTGGACCCAGTATCATCCTGTCCAAAGTATACGCGGCCATCCACTGGTGAGACCGCCGTGCTATACGCGCCCGGAGAATCCTCTTTTGCGGAAAGCAGCACACTGAGTTTTGTGGAGGAATGCCAGGTCCAGAAGTACGAGTCGCTGTCGAATGCCGCAAAATATACGCGGCCGTCCACCGGCGAGACCGTCGTACTGTACTTGCCTGGTTTTTTATATCCAGTCGGGAGGATGATGCTGAGCCGATTATCAGAGGGGTTCCAAGTCCAAAACTGACCAGAATCATTATCTTGACCAAAATACACGCGGCTGTCGGTTGGCGAAACCCCGATGCTATATTTGCCTGGCTTGTTCAAGCTGCCCTTGACCAGTGTTGTTGTACCAGAGGCCGGATTCCAGGTGATAAGACTTCCGCCGTCCTCTTCTCCAAAATACACGCGACCATCCAAGGGAGATACGACAGTACTTCTAACCCCTGGATCATCCAAACCGGTTACGATGGATGCAGGTCCGGTTGAGGAGTGCCAAGTTCGGAACCCGGCCGAACTGGAGGCTTGTCCAAAATACAAGCGGCCATTCACTGGAGAAATTGCAATACTTTGACTCATGGGCGAGTTCAGTCCGGTATTCAAGACACTAAGCCCAGTGGATGAGGTCCAGGTATAAACGCTTTTGAAAATAGGAAAAAAGATGCGTCCATCTACAGGAGAAACTGCCACGGACATCGGAGTTTTCAGTGCGTCTCCGTTAGCCAGAACACTAAGCCTGCCATTCGAGGGATCCCAGGTCCAGAAATTACCCGGATTCGCTTCTTGTCCGAAAAACACCCTGCTATCTATCGGAGAGACTGCAACACTCCCACTACCCGCCAAGGCAATTCCGCTAATGATAGTTGTCAAACCGCCATCCAGAGGGCAAACCTTGACGCGCACCCAGCGGTGCATGAGGATATCAACTCCGCCGCTGGTAGCCCGGCCCACAATATGATACATATCCCCCCGGCGTTCCTGCACCCAGGCGCTAATCGTTACCGGCATTGCATCGCTACCGCCGTCCGGATTGTCGCTACTCAGGGTGGTGGTGTTAATGGCGTCGGACTGGCCTTGGGCAAAGGCGCTTTCTGCATTCGTGGCGGTGCCTGTCCGCAAGTAATGATACAGCTTGGTTTCCAGCCGGTTTAGCGCGGTTTCGGCGGAGCGTCTGGCAGAGACATTCTGGGTCAACAACATCCCTTCCTCACTGAAACCACGCACCGCAATCAGGCTGATCATGGCGACCTGCAACGATAGCATGATGAGGAAGACCAGTGTAATAATCAGCGCGGAGCCGCGGGAGGAGAGGAGGAAACGCATTAAATTTACTATCCACTTATATTTTATACCTGAGTCTATTATAGAGTGTTACAGCAGTATTTTGCGACCATTTCCAAAAAAACAAAATTAAGTGGAATTGCCAAAATGAATAGATGGGGTTAAGCCCAAAAATTTCCATATTTAGGGTGTTTTGAGGTGTTTTTGAATTATCTCTGGCTGTTTGTGTTGCTGAACGAAGCGTTGGAGTGCCGTTCCAGAAAAACCTGGAATTATTTATTGGGGTCACACGCTTCAGGAGATTTCCAGGCCCACACACTACCCGGAGTGGCATTATTACCAAAGAAAAACGTCCCATTCTCAGAGACATTTGTGTTATTGAACGAGGATAAAGAGGCTGGGTATGCGACCCCGGACAACAAAACTGAAAGGCCTGAACTTTTGTGCCACGTCCAAAGATTGCCCGTAGCCGTTCCTTGTCCAAAAATAACACGTCCATCCGGCACTTCCTGGACATAGATAGAGGCACTGATTGGATTATCCGCACCGGTCAGAATTGTTGACAGGCCGGTATTCGGGTGCCACGTCCAGACATTTCCAGATGCGGAACCGCCTTCACCAAAATAAAAACGTCCATTGGGGGTTGCCGCAGTGTTTCCAGCGCTGGCAACACTGCTATGAGCACCAGTCATAATAACAGACAACCTGGTTGTGGGATGCCAGGTCCAGACAGTTCCGGCTTCCGAGGCGAAAACAACCCGATCATCGTCAGCAAATGGTCCACCCCAGGCAACAGCAGGAGCGGTTTGCCCGGTTACCAGAACAGACAGGCCGGTAGTAGCGGTGTGAGTCCACATTGCGCCTGGCGCTGCGCCATTTGGTTGCCCCATATAAATGCGTCCATTTGTAGTGATGGTTTTTCGCCAGGCTCCTACAGGGCCTACAGGGGTTAACAGCGTCGTCAACCCGGTGGTTTTATGCCAGGTCCAGTATCGAGGAGAAGCCCAAGACCATTCTCCAAAATATACGCGCCCATCCGTCGGAGAAACGACCGATGCGTAGCGGAGATCATTTCTATTGTCTACAATAGTTGTTAACCCATCCGTCTCTTCCCATGTCCAGAATGTTGCCGTGCCGGCACCAGCTTCTCCAAAATAAGCCCGTCCATCCGGCGTTACCATGGTGGCCCAGTCGCCGGGGTTATTTGCGCCACTGACCAGGGTTGAAAGAACACCCGCCCCGGTGCCATTGGCTTTCCAGGTCCAAAACTTGCCCGGGTTGGCATTTTGTCCGAAAAATACATGACCATTGGACGAAACACCCAGACTATGCTCAACCCCCGGCCTGGTCTGAGCGGAAACAATCGTGGATAACCCCGTGGTGGCATGCCAGGTCCAGAGGTTACCGCTCGGGTTATCTTCTCCAAAATAGAGGCGATCCGTAGAATCTATCGTAATTGCGTTAAGACCGGGTTTTGTTCGCCCGCTGACAAGAACCGAAAGACCGCTATTTTCCTCCCAGGTCCAAAAGCGATCGGTGCCAGCCACGCCGGTATCCTCTCCAAAAAAGACCCGTCCCATCGAAGTTGTTTCCATATTGGCAACACCGGTTTTTCCAGCTCCCGTCACAATCGGAATGACTCTAGGGCAGGGCTTCACCCGCACCCAGCGATGCATGAGGATATCGACGCCACCGCTGACTGCCCGACCCGCCAGATGGTACATATCTCCCCTGCGTTCCTGCACCCAGGCGCTGATCGTCACCGGCATCGTATCGCTACCGCCATCCGGATCGTCGGTGCTCATGGTGGCATTGGTGATGGCGTTGGACTGCCCCTGGGCAAACGTTGTGGTTGCGTTGGCATCCGTTCCAGACCGCAAGTAGTTGTACAATTTGGTTTCCAAGCGGTTTATCGCGGTTTCAGCGGCACGCCTGGCCGAAGCATTCTGCGTCAGCAGCGCCCCTTCCTCGCCAAGGCCACGTACGGCAATCAAACTAATCATGGCCACTTGCAACGACAGCATGATCAGAAAGACCAAGGTGATAATCAACGCCGAACCGCGAGAAGGGAAAAGAAAACGCATTAATTTATAGCCACTCACTTAATATACTTATTATACAGACTTAGCATTAACTTGTTACCAAGCGCTTTGAAAACTCCAAGATCCAGCCGAATTCCCGAATTGAATCCGGTTCACCTCCAGGCAATTTTTATCTGAAATCGTGGTGGC
>CAZXUP010000056.1:0-5461 GCA_964643815.1 uncultured Vampirovibrionales bacterium | reverse complement strand
TGGTGGCAACAGCCACGCGCGGCGATACTGGACTCTGTTAGAATAATGTTTCGGGAGTTCCTGATCCGCCGTGGAAAGCCGGGCGATATGCAAAGCATCTGGTTTCAGGGGGTCCTTTGTAGTACAACCATAGTAGTATTCCGAGAACGGAGATCCTGGCATGGTCAATATTCTGGTGGTGGACGACGACCCGGAAATTATCGATTTATTGCGTTTGGACCTGGAGCTGATGGGCTTTAATGTCGATGCGGTGAATGATGGCCTGAGCGCCCTCAAAAAAGCCGAAACGAAGCCATATGACCTGATCGTGCTGGATGTCATGATGCCGAAAATGGACGGCTTTGAGGTCTGCAAGCGCATCCGCGCCAACCGGGCTTCCGCTACCGTCCCCATTGTCCTGTTAACGGCCAAAGGGACCATTGAAGACAAGATCCGGGGCTTCAACGCGGGTGCGGACGACTATCTGGTCAAGCCGTTCGAGTTTCAGGAGCTGATGGTGCGCATGCGTGCGCTTTTCCGGCGTACCGGCACGCTTGCCAAAGAAACCGCGTCTCCCAAGAAAGATGAAGTGCTGATTGCCGGAAACCTGAAGCTGATCCCGTCCTCTCTTGAGGTGATTATTAATGAACGCCTGATCAAGCTGACGCCCACCGAGTTTGAGATTCTCTATTGCCTGATGCAGCACGTGGGAGAAGCAGTTTCGCTTTCAACCATCCTGCAGGAAGTATGGGGCTACGAAGCGGATGAGGATGTCCGGATGTTGCGGGTTCATATTGGCGGCCTGCGGCAGAAAGTGGAAGCAGACCATAAGCAACCCCGCTATTTACAAACGATTACCAATGTCGGCTACCGTTTAAACCCTGCTCCTGTCGAGGTTTGATACCGACAATCCCAGGAAAGCCACTCTCATGATTCGTTTCCACATGCCAAAGCTGAGAATCTACCAGCAGATTCTGATTTGCTTTGGCCTGATCGTGACGGTGCCCTTGCTGGGGGTGACGTTTATCATCAACAACATCAACCAGTACGCGCTCAAAAAAGAGCTGGCCCGCTTTACCGAACACACGGCCGAAGCGCTTTACCGGGATTTCGGGACGGAGATGGACTGGCAGAAGCAGCAAAGCCAGATGATGAGCCAATTGATTGCCCGTGACTTACAGGCGAAACAAAACTTTGATGTGGCGGTCCAGCGTCTGCTGGAACTGGATGCAGAGCTGGATGCGGTGGGGCTGTATGACGCCAATGGGCGGTCGGTGCAACTGGCCTACCGTGGCTTTCAAAACTTGAGCCCGGAACTGCGCATGCCGGATGAATTGCCCCACGATCCCGGTAATCCGGCGCACCCGATGCCCTTCCAGGTGATCTACTTTAACAGCGGCAATCCACAGGATAGCCCCTATTATTTGCGAGCAGTGATTCCACTCGACACTTCTTCACTGTCCATCAAGGGCGCGGCCTATTATGTACAGCAGAAAAGTTTCGCCTACCTGCAAAACCTGGTGCGCTCCAACAATTCTCTATACGACGCATTTTACATTATTGATAGCAATGGTTTGATTATCGCCGGGCCGGATGGCGGTGGCCAGCAAGCCCATATCAGTTCGCAGGATTATGCCCAGTTCGTCAAAATCCGCCCTGGCGTGACGCATGAATATTCCTCCAGTGCCCAATCTCAAGACGCGCAGCAAGACATCAAAGATAAAGACACTGATGAAGATCCGCCGCTGAAAAAAGTGATTGTGAAAATGCCTGAAATCAACTGGGGCATTATCATCGAGTCGCCGTATCACATGAAACAGAAATATATCAAGCGGGCCGGTACGCAAACCATTTTGCTGATTCTGGGTTGTCTGCTCGTTATTCTTTTGCTGGTGCTCCCCTACATTCTCGGTATTAGTCGCAATTTCAGGCAACTCATCAAAGGGGTGAAAGCCATGGGCGAAGGCAATTATTTTCGCCGAATTCGCCTAATCAGTAACTTTTTCACCCCTTACGAAATTGTGTACCTGACGCTGGAATTTAACCGGATGGCGCGAAAAACAGCCGACTCCTGGCAAACCATCCAGGAAGCCAACCGGAAACTGGCCAAAATGGACGAATTCAAGTCCAACCTGATTGACACCGTCAGTCACGAATTGCGCACACCGCTCACCAGCATCAAGGGGTATACGTCCCGCCTGCTGCGATACGACACCACCCTGGATGTGGATACGCGGGTCAAAAGCCTCAAAGTTGTCAAGCAACAAGCGGATCGGCTGGGTCGCCTGGTGGAAGATCTCCTGGTTATTCCCGATCTCGACGCCGCCAGCCTGCGCGTTTATCCAGATCGGGTTGAACTGGCCCCCCTGTTGGAAAATTCCGCACAATTCATTCAGCTTCGCTATACAAAAGAGGAAAGCGACTGCAAAATTAATGTGATTCTACCGGACCGTTTTGATCCGGACTTTTCAGTGCTGGCCGACCCGGATCGATTGGAGCAGATTTTGATTAACGTGTTGGATAACGCAGCCAAGTACGCGCTGCCCGATACGCCGGTTGATCTTTTTGTGTCCGTAGAATCCAAGCACCCCGAGCTTATTGCCATTACGGTCGTAAACCAGTGTGATCCGATTCCGATGGAAAAACTGGAAGCGTTGGACAGCTTGTTTGAGAAATTCAAACGGCTGGATGACAGCCTGGTGCGCACCACGCGCGGCAGCGGACTGGGGCTGTTTATCACCCGAGGGTTGGTGGAAGCCATGAACGGAAGCATCCAGCTTTTTTACGACAGCGGCCAGTTTAAAGTCCGCTTTACAATTCCGGTTTATACACAACTGGAAACCCCTGTGGAACCGGCGGTTTTATCCCGACCGTAAAAATATGGAAACGCCTGCTCTCTTTGTCTTGATTGGGTTTCAAGGTTTATGGTATTAATCATAAAACCAATTCTTTAGTGGTTCTTAATCGTCACCGTGGGAAGTAGCTAAACAGGGAAATCGCCGAAGGGTCCTCATGCAAACCGGACGTTTGATGTTAAATCCGCCTGCATTGCGTGCGCAAGCGCCTCATAATCATCCCTATCCGCACAATTGCCAAGGATACAATATTTTTGCGCAACCCGCGCAGCCATCTCCAGAAACGCATAATATCTGGCGGGATAGCAGTTTGCGCTACATTGGCTACGCAGATGAAGCCGGTGAAATTCTAGCGAATTATATTGGCCCGAAAGCCGTTCGCGCCTCGTACTATGCCTCTGCCGCCTATGGCCTGGTCGATATCCTGTCAACGGCGAAAAAAACGTTTAAAAACCATAACCATCGCTCCCGTGGCCACCGCTTTAAGCGCACGCTGGAAGAGATTGTGGATGGTACTTTGTTTCACACGGCTGCAACGGTTTTCATACCTGCAACTCTCATTCGGTATGTCCGAATGGGTGTCGAAAAACTGCAAAGCAGCGGCAAGCTCCCCGTAAAACTCCAGCAATTCAAGCATCTGCCAGCCGTGGTTGCGTTTGCCGCCCTGCCGTTTATCGCCCATCCTGTTGACCAGCTGACAGACTGGTTTTTAGACAAAACGTACCGACGCATGATTGGCGTCATTCATCCCACCAAGCCAACGATTGAGTCTCAATTGCACACACAGCGGCTTCGCGCAGACATTCCGCAAGTGAAAGAACCCAGCGTCTTTAAACGGCTATTCTAGATATTTTACAAGTGTAGTAATTTTCTGGCGCTTTGACCACTGGGCCGTTCCGAAGCTTCTTGCGCCTGCTTGCGAAGCCGTAGAATTTCTTCGCGCGTGGAACCCAGGCCCGGATCGCAATAGGGAAGCCCCGCACGTGTTGTCAGATAGGCTTGCTCCAACGCGTTCAAAGGCTCGCCTGGTACCTCGCTAAACCCCGTTCCCAAATATGCCAAAGTCCCTCCTCCTTTAGCTCCCAAAGCCGGTGTTTTGGCCAGATGAAAACCGGCCTCCACTAACCCTCCCCGGACGGCTGCCGCCGCACTATAGGTTAAAAGCAGGCCAGAAGGACTTAATAACTTGCGATAGGCTTTAAAGAGGTCGAATGTCCATAGTTCGGGCATCTTTTGCGGTGAGAAGGGGTCGTGGAAAATGGCGTCAAAAGCGGGTTCTAACAGTAAAATCGCTTTGCGAAGATCCTCCAGAATCAATCGAATTTCAATCCGGGACCCACCTGCGATCTCGATCGTCATTGTTCGTTCCGAATCCGGCATACCCTTCGTGTCATCAAAACACCACAAGGTCCGATAATCTATATTATGTTCTAAAGGGGCTATTTTATTTTTCAGGGCACCGAAGGTGGGAAGTGCTAAAACCTGGGGCAAAAACGAGAGGGTTTCCGGGTTTGCTTCGATAGCAACCACTTCCAGCGTGAAAGGTTTTTGTGCCTCTTTTAATACCTGGTCGATTAAAACCCAGGTGTTGTAGCCTAGGCCGTAGCAGGCATCTAAAACCCTGGCTGTACCAAGCTCTCTGATTCTGTCAATCAGACCTGAAGGCTCTGTGTAGTTCTTAAGCGCCTCGGTATAGGCGCCAGCCCTGTTATGGCAAAGCTCTCCCGTTTCGGAGTCCACGCAAGAGAGGCTGCCATCGTCGGTTGTCTGAAGTGTAAAGGACATAACGGCATTATAGAAGGAAGTGTTCAAGTTTTCAGCCGAACATACGATATCCAAAATATGGATGCTTCAGAAGAACAGAACCCGGCAAAACCGAACCGCAAAAAGCTGAAATGGATTTTGGGGCTTGCCGCCGCATTTATTGTCGGCTCGCATGGGCTTGTGATTGCCGGGTTTGGCGCCTTGTATTTTTACCAGATTATGCCCCTGATGGCGTATGAAGAGATTTCTTCGGGCAATTGGGGCGAAAGCAATGCCTCGCTCTTCCATTTTGAAGGTAAGAAGGATTTTCAGAGTGCCGAAAAGGCGCTTCTGATTGCAGTTGAAGATTCAACTCAAAGCCAAAACCCGGTTCCCAGGTACCTGTTGGCCCAGTTGTATGCAGCCCAGGGCCGGAAGCCGGAAGCCCTCCGTTACTATCGGGAAACCATTCGCCTATCCGGAAAATCCTGGTATACGCGCAACCTGTACAAACATTTCAAGGAAGATGCGTATGCGGCAACCGCGCTGATTTACTACGAGAGTAATCAAAATAAGTTGGCTTTGCGCGAATTGGAACAGATCCGAAATATCAACCACACGGCAAACCCCAAACTAACCGTTGCTTTGCAGGATAGCCTGGAAAATCCGGAACGCGGAGATTTTCACCTGGCCTTAGCCAAGCAGTTGCGGCAGCAATTAAAATTATCGAAGGCGCGGGAAGAGCTGCTGCAGGCGCAGAATCTAAGCCAAAATCCCAATGTCCGCCTGGATGCAACGCATTATCTGCAAACGCAGATGCCGCGCTTCGTCAAAGAGCTTTCGCCGATGGCCCGCTATTACACACTGGCCGGAGAATTTCAGCA
>CAZXUP010000055.1:0-12966 GCA_964643815.1 uncultured Vampirovibrionales bacterium | reverse complement strand
CAAGGCGGGTGCGATTAATGCGGCGCTGCTGGCGGTGGCGGTATTGGCTAACAGTCGCCCCGAACTGCGTGAAAAATTGCGCGTCTATCGCACAGAACAAACCGAGACGGTGCTTGGGAATCGTCACTTGCCAGAATGAGCAAAGTGGCAGAGGCATTTTTACCCGGCGCAGCCATTGGCGTATTGGGCAGCGGGCAGTTGGGGCGCATGCTGGCGGTGGCGGCCCAGAGGATGGGGTACGTGGTGCATGTATTTTCGCCGGAAGAAAATACACCCGCCGGACAAGTCGCTAATTTTGAAACCACTGCATCCTACACGGATATCGATGCACTCGCGCGTTTTGCAAGCACAGTCGATGTGGTGACGATTGAGTTTGAAAACATTCCGGTGAATGCGCTTAAAGCATTGGAGCAACATGTGCCGGTGTATCCGCAATCGGCTGTGTTGTATATCACGCAAAACCGTCTGCGCGAAAAAGTGTTTTTGAACGAAATTGGCATTCCGGTGGTTCCGTTTGAGCCGGTGCAAAACGAAGAAGAACTGATCGCCGGGTGCGAGTCTCTGGGTTTTCCGTTGGTGCTCAAAACCGCTGGGTTTGGTTATGACGGCAAAGGACAGGCGAAAGTACATTCTCTGGCTGAAGCGCAAAAAGCGTATCAGGCGCTAGGCGATTCCTCGTGCGTTCTGGAAGCGTTTATCGATTTGGAGCGCGAAGTTTCCGTGATTGCCGCGCGCACCGAAACAGAGTTTGCCGTGTACCGGACGGTAGAGAATCGTCATTGCAATCACATCTTGGAGGTGACGCTCGCACCCGCTCAACTTTCGAACGAGCTGGAAGCACAAGCATCTCAAATCACGCGGCACATTATGGAATCGCTGAACGTGCGTGGCTTGTTGTGTGTGGAGTTTTTCATCACCCAAGAAGGCCGTTTGCTTGTCAACGAGCTGGCCCCGCGTCCACATAACTCGGGGCATTACACGATTGAGGGAGCGCTTTGCAGTCAGTTTGAACAACAACTGCGCGCTGTGTGCGGTTTGCCATTAGGCGACACCACTTTGCGTTCTTCGGCAGCGATGCTGAATGTGCTGGGTGACTGCTGGGCGAATGGTGAGCCGGACTGGCAGTCGGTTTTGTCGTTATCGTCGGTTTATCTGCATTTGTATGGCAAGCCCGAACCACGACCCGGACGAAAAATGGGGCACATCACTGCGTTGGGCGAAACATCGGAGGAAGCGCTGGTGTTGCTTCGACAGGCGGAAACGAGACTGGGACATCTATCTGTAAAACGCGATTGACGTTCTTCTGTCATTCCCGCCCCTGCTTTTGCAGGGGTAAACTTCAATGGCCAGCATGCTGGCTTTAGGTAGGGTTGGACAAATATGTCATTCCCGCGGAGGCGGGAATCCAGAGCAACAAGCTGGCTCAGATAGGAATATTAGCTCCTTCGCTCACTCTTCCTGGATTCCTGCCTCCGCGGGAATGACAGTGAGGCCGGGGATGATAGTGGCTGTCTACTGGCCCTAAACTAAAGCCGACTTGTTGGTCTAGCGGCTGCTGCTGATTTTGACGTGGGGCAACGGATCGCCGATGGGGATGGATTGGGCGACGGTATCCACCGGTGCGCCATGAACGAGGAACTCGTTGAGGCGGTATTTTTTGCCCTTGATTTCCACAAACTCGACGGAGCGCCCGATGTTAATCCGCTGGCGACGGGCGCCTTCGGTCACACTGGGCGGCAGGGCAAATTCCACCACGTAGAAGTATTCGCCGTAAATTCGGTAGCCGCCGATGTGGCACCACTTGGTACCCACGGGCGTGCCTTTGATGACGAGCGTGTCTTCGCCCTCGCCGCCGCTGATGGCGGTTTTGTAGATGTTCCAGGCGGTGTGACCGCCACTGGCATTGGGCTGGGCCTGATGCAGCTCGATGATGTCTTCGCCTCCGCCGGTGCGGGTGAGCATATTGGTGTTGTTGCCCGCCAGATATATATGGTCGTTGCCGTTGTAGGTCAGAATCGACGCGTTATCGGTGTTGGCGACCATGGCGACGTTGTTGCCGCGCGCCATGCATACCGAATAGCTGTTGACGTCATGAAGCTTCAGCATGCCGCCGCCGCCCGCGGTTTCGATGTGAAAGTTGCTGGTGTTCTTCATTTTGGCGTCCGTGGCGTACATGGCGTTGGGCCGGATGGATACGTTGGTGCTGTAGGAGACGATGGCCAGCGTTTGTCGGGCGTTAAAGTTCATCGAAGCGGGCACGTTGCTGGCCTGTTGGGTCAAATCCGCAAAGCGGTCGCACGATACCAGGGCAGAGGGGACAACGTTTTCGATGTAGCGCGGGTTGGATTTCTCGAATTCCGATTTGGCGGGGTTGTTTTTGCCCACCATGGCGCCAAGTGTCCTGCTGTCAACGTTGGTAATGGGCTGCCCAGAGGGTGTATAGTCCTTGGCGCAGCACGATTCCTGGCTGTTATCGTCAAAATTGAGCTTACCGTTGGGGAGTGTCGGGTTGATGAGCGTAAAATCCTCTTGGGGAAACACACTGGCCTCGTTCGCTTCCTGGCAAAAACCGGGTAACGTGGCGACAAACCATAGAAAAACCAAACCAATCAACAGGGGCAAGCCATTTTGACGCATGGGGGGAGCCTCTCTCGAATACATGCTAAGTGGGATATCCAGTAGGGGGTAACTATTATTTCTTTTATATATCAATAAAACCGTTAGACCGGCCAAAATTGTCTTTCCGGCGTTCAATTGTAAAGAAGGGAACCGTTGGGCACTTGTACGGCTGAGTTGAGTCAGAAGTGATGAAAGGCTTGTCAGCGAGCAAGCTGAACCTTCGGAAAATAAAACTGCAAAATCTGTTGGTAGGTTTTGCCCTGTCGCGCCATGGTGGCGGCTCCCCACTGACATAAGCCAACGCCATGTCCTGCGCCGGTGGAGCTGATCGCTATCTTGCCATCGGGCAACGCTTTTACATCAAACCGGGTGCCGGGCGCTTTATCCCAGCCAAAGCGCTGCCCCAGTTTCAGCCAAAATGCATATCCGCTTACCAGTTGTCCGTTGCCAAGACGAATCACCAACGGGCGTCTGGCGTCATCGTGTTTTAAAATTTGGGGCAATCCGGTTGAAAAAATTTTTGAAAACGCGTTGGTATCAATGATTCGTTGCGTGGGCTTGTAAAACGGTGCGCCTTTGCAATAGGGACAGGCCACGCTACTGAGCCAGGGGGAGAGCTGCCGCTGATTGAATAAGCGTCCGGTGCTGGTTTGGCCCGCGCAACTGCTATGGTAAAACGCCTGGATGGGTTGCCCTTGATAAACGAGATGCTGTCCCCAGACAGAAGCAACGGCCTTGTCCACTTCGGGCCGATGATGAGTCAGCCCCAAATACGCTTCGTGTTGCGTCGAATCTCCCAATGCATCGCCGGGTTGATACCGAGACAACCGCGTTTGGGTTAGCACGGCTTGTGCTTTCAAGGCTTCCAAAGGCCAGTGAGCTTGGGTTTCGCTGGCGACGACCAAGTTGACATAGGTGCGTGTCGGCAATCGGTTCTCAATGTTCAGTGAGTTCTTCTCCACACTGAAAACCAGTATGCCGGGATAGCGTCGGGGCGCGAGCTGATTGGCCTGAACGTGAATGCCGCTTGGGCTTGTTGATTTAAGAACCAGCCGATGGGTTTTCAGAATCGACTTGCGTGTTGTGCGGTCGCTTAAAACCAGTTGGTGGTTTTGCGTGCGAATCTGATAGGGCTGGCTGGAGGAAATTTGCGGTGCTTTGGGTTCAATGAGTTGAAATGATCCTTCGATACGAACGGTCTGCATGCCGGGATGCGCCTCAAACAGTTTGACGCGCACTTCGGTTGGCAGTGCGGCAAATACCGGCTGGATAAGAGCACAGAACGCAATCAGTGTAAAAAAACGCATTACAGCCATTTCTGGGCCATGAAGAATTTTCGCGCCAACGGCACGGCCACGTCTTTGGCGGTGCCGACGGGCGAGCGCACACAAAAAATCGTGTGCGGATTTTCCAGTGGAAAAAATCCGACCAGCCATGATTGATAGTTTTGCCCGTAGGGTGTGGTTCCGGTTTTGGCGGCAATATGCAGCTTGTTTTCGATATCGAGCTGACTGGCTGTGCCTTGGGTGATGCACAATTGCATGCCCTGGTGCAGCAGTTGCCAAGTGTTAGAGTGAATGTCGGGAATGTTTTTCAGCGCAATCTGTCGGGTCATTCGGATGAGTTGTAGCGCGTTGGGTTTGAAATCGGGCGCGAGGCCCAACACGTACGGCTGCACAAATGAAAACGCGGGGCGTGCTTGCGGAAAGACAAAAGGATCGCTCTTGGAAGCATGCTGGTTCAAGCCAAAACGCTCGGCGTACTGTAAAAACCGTTTGACGCTAAGTGGTTCGCTGGCCTGCGCGAAAAACAGGTTGCAGGAAACGCCCAATGCTTCCCGCAGGGCTAGCGAGCCATGCGCATGCTGGCAGTGGTACATCGTGCCGCCCAGTTCCAGGCTGCCCCGGCATTCAAACGTCTGGTTGGGAGACAGCAGGTTTTCTTCCAACAGGGCCGTGGCCGCCACCAGTTTCATAATCGATCCCGGCATGCCGACCGGCACCGGAAACCCGTTTTGCTGGTGCAGCTTGTCATCCGTCAACGATTGCCACCAGATGGCGGCCTGCGGGAGTGCGGCGGATGTTTCGGCAGAGGCTGTTTTGAGGAGTCCACTGTTTGCCAATAACAAACCACCCGTCAGGCCCAACACACTTCGTAAAAATTGCCGACGGTTGATGCTGGAACTGCTAGAATGAGGGGGCATTTTTTCAGGCATGAGCAAATTGTAACAGGCTAGGGCGCAAATAGGCCAAAGATAGGGCAGGGCACAGAGAGCATGGCAGCTTGGGGCATTGGCGGCGGCAAGTGGGTTGGCGTTGTCGTGCTGTTGCTGGGGTTACTCTCCGGGGTTGTGCATGCCGAATCCGTTGCGCTGCCCGACGTAGTGCGCAAGACCTTGGCGGTCTATTTTGGAGAGGCGTACTTTGCGGACGGTGTTCAAAACCAGACGACTTACCAAACGTTGATTCGCAAGCTTCCAGTAGCGGCTGCCGATCGCAAACCGGCGGGCGTGTTCGTCACGCTCAGCCATCACGGAAAACCCAGGGCCTGCTGGGGCTCGGTGTATCCGCAGCATCGAAATGTAGTTGAATCGACGGTGTATGCCACGTTAGGCGCGCTTACCAAAGAGTATCGCTACAAACCCATTACGCGCGCCGAATGGAAAACGCTGAAACCCCAGGTGACGGTGGTTCAGGGCTTGGAGCCAATTGACACCATCCGGGCAATCAATCCGTTTCAGGATGGGTTGTTGGTGCGTGCGGGCGGAAAGTCGGGTGTGATGCTGCCCGGCGAGGCGAAAGACGCGTTTTACCAGTTGGTGCAATGCAAACTCAAGGCGGGCATTGGCCCGAAAGAATCGTTTCAGATGTACAGGATTGTCGCGGATGTTTACCAATAAATTGCTCAAATCCCCCTATTTAGCGGCTGTTGCTCTTGTGTTTCTGGTGCTGGTGGCCGGTGTCGTCAGCATTGTTCTTGAAAAACCCGCAGGCGCTTTGGCCGGACACATTGCCCTGCAAGAGCCGGGTTTCGATTTGAGCACTTATGATTTGCGGGACAACAAAGTGTATGCCGTGGTGATGGGGCCGCGCGGCGGCGATTTGGTGGAGCGCGGCGTCTGGGTCAACCGGGATGGCTCGTTTCAAATCAATCAATTGCCGGTGGGTGAGTATACATTGCGGGCGCGCGCGCCCGGCTTTGCCACGTACAGCGGCCAGGGCATTTTTGTGGATGAAGGCAAAGTAGCGCACTTGCAAGAGCCGTTGCGTCTGGCGTTGCTCGAACCCTCGGTTAGCATTGCCAGCCACAAACGGGTGTTTACCACCAAGGAAACACCCGCCTTCTGGATTAACGCGCAAGGCAGCAACCAGGCAACCGTGCGGTTGTATCGAAAGAATATGTTGGACTTGCTGAGCAGAGGCGCGGACGGTGGTTTTGAATTCAGTGGCAACCTGAGCCTGTACAAGCCCTATCGTAAAGATCATCCCGCGCCCATGTTTGCCGATGAAACCCCGTATAAAACCCTGCCCATCCGCAAGCTGGAAAGCACCGAAGATGATTGGTCCCGCGCGGAATTTAAAATGAACGCCCCCTTGCCACCCGGCGAATATGTGGCGGTGGCTGAGGTTGCCAATATCAAAGGCAAGAAAGACTGGAACCTGATGTGGTTCAGTGTCAGTGATTTGGGCTTGATTGTGAAACAGGCGCCGGAAAAAACACTGGTGCGCGCCATTGATTTGAACACGTTGAAGCCGTTGCCAAATATTGATGTCCGGTTATTGCAAAAAGATGCGCCCAATGCGGTTCCGATGGGCATTAAAAAGACGGGCAAGGATGGCTTTGCCGAGTTTCCCGTGGCACAAAAAAGCGGCAACTATAATTTTCTGGCGCTGGGGGTGATGGGCGCCAATCGGGCGTTTGGCGGTATCGATTACTGGAACTATAGCAGCAACAATTACCGAACCTACTTTTATACCGAACGCCCCATTTACCGATTAGGGCAGATGGTTTATTTCAAGGGCATGTCCCGCCTTTCCACCAGTGATGGACTCAAAACGCCCAAGGCTGGCATGGCGCTGGATGTGACGGTTGAAGATCCGGATAACAACAAGCTGTGGGAAGGCAAGTTGACCACCAGCGCACACGGTACGTTTCATGGTACGTATCAAATTCCGGCGGATGCTAAAACGGGTGCGTACCAGGTCAATATTAAGTATCCGGACGGACAGAGTTCTTACAACCGCTTTGAGGTGGCGCAATACCGCAAGCCCGAATACCAGGTGGACGTGCTGCCGTTGGACAAACGGATTACGGCGGGCGGTAAATCGAAAGTGCGGATTCGCGCGACTTATTACTTTGGCGCGCCGGTCACCAATGCGCGCATCAAGTACAGCATTTACGCCGATACCGATTGGTCCGGGCGCTACCATTTAATGCCGCGACCGGATTATTACGGCTATTATGATGACTGGTCCGAGGGGGATGATTATTACGAAGACCAGAGCTATGCGGGCGAATATGTCAGCGAAGGCTACGCGCAAACCGATGACGCGGGCGAAGCGCTGATTGAGTTTGATACCCGCTCAACCCGCCTGCCGAAGAATGCGCCGTATAGCGCGGACTATTTGGACAAACGATATACGGTTGAAGCGGAAGTGACCGATCTCAGCCGGATTGCCGTGGTGGGTAGCGGTAAGCAAAGTGTTACGGCGGGTGATTTTACCCTGTTTGTGCAGCCCGAAAACTATGTGCAACGTGCGGGTTCTCCGGTCAAAGCCGAGTTGACGGCTGTGGATTATGAGGGCAAGCCGGTGCCCAATCGCGCCGTCACCGTGACGTTGATGCGTTGGAACTGGGATAGCCTCAAGGGCGAATACCGGGGCAGCACAACCGTGGGTACAACCACTGCCACCACCGATGCTACTGGAAAAGCCCGTGTGACGTTGCCCACCACCGACAAATTTTTTACCGACGGTTATTATTTAACGGCGCAAGCGCGGGATGATGGCGGGCGCGCGATTTACGATCAAAGCTCCATCTGGATTGCGAGTGAAAATTACCCGTACGTTCGCGATGGCGAAAGGGCGCAGCAGGAAGCGTTTTCCGTCAAGCTGGATAAAGAGGCGTACAAGCCGGGTGATGTTGCTCGCGCCATGATCACCGCGCCGGTTACGGGCAAAGAAAATGCCCAGGTGATTGTTTCCATTGAAGGCGTGAAGCTTCATAAATATTGGGCTGTGTCGATGGACGCCACGGCCAAAATGATTGAAATCCCGTTGACGGATGCGTATGCTCCCAACGTGTACGTGACGGCCACATTGGTGGGTCCGAAGCACCAGTTTTATAACCAGGAGCGCTTGCTGAAGGTGTCGCCGGAAGCGCACTTTTTGCAGTTGACAGTCAATACGGACAAACCCAAGTACAAGCCCGGCGAAACGGCGGTTTACACGATCAAGGCCACGTATCCCAATGGTAAACCCGCCAAAAATACCGAACTGTCTTTGGGTGTGGTGGATGAAAGCATCTATGCGATTCGCCCGGAAGCGGCTAAGGACATCCGCAAGTTCTTCTACGATAAACAATATAACTTGGTGACAACGCTCAGCTCGTTTCCCGAAGAGTATTCCGGCGGGCCGGATAAAATCGAGCCGCGCATCCGCAAAGATTTTCGTGATATGGCGGCCTGGCTGCCCGATTTGATCACGAACGACCAGGGCGTTGCCACGGCGGAAGTGAAACTGCCCGATAACCTGACGACCTGGCGGGCCACCGTGCGGGGGATTTCCACGCAAACCGATGTCGGTTCTACGGTGGCTAAAGTGATTGCCACGCAGGATTTAATCGTGCGTTTGGCATTGCCGCGATTTTTCACGCAGTTTGATCAAGGCTACCTCACCGCGATTGTGCATAACTACACGGATCGCGATCAGAAAATCAAACTGACGCTGAATGCCTCGTCGCAGTTTGAAACGAAAGAAGCGCTGGTGCGTGAGCTGACCGTCAAGCCCGATCGCGCCGAACGCTATGGATGGCCGGTTAACGTTACGGCAGCGGGCGAAGGGTTGGTGCAGGTGAAAGCGGTTGGGCAGACCGATGGTGACGCGATGGAATTGAAAGTGCCCATTCGCGCGTTGGGCATCGAAATGACGCAAAGCATTGGAGGCATTCTCAAAACCGATCCCGGATCGATTCAAATGCCCTTCAAAATTCCGGCGGGCATCGATCCCAAGCTGGCGCAACTGCTGGTGTCGGTGTCGGCGTCCGCCATTGGTCCGGTGCTGGGAAATTTTGATGCGTTGATTGATTACCCGTATGGTTGCACCGAGCAGACCATGAGCCGCTTGATGCCTTCTGTGATCGCCCTGAAGTTGAACAAGGCGCTGGGTGTTTCTCTGAATGCGGAAGCGAAAAAGCGCTTTGATGCGGTGGCTCTCAAGAGCCTTGTCAAACTCAAGGATTATCACAACGATGATGGTGGCTGGGGCTGGTGGAAATACGACGCCAGCAGCCCATACCTGACGGCGTATGTGATGGAAGGTTTGTACTTGCTGCGCGATGCGGGTTATCCGTTACAGACTAAGCAATTGCCGTATGGCTGGCGGGAGGATGGCGTTGCGTATCTGCAAAAAGCATCGGAAGAACTCACGAAGCAGTTGAGCGATCCGAAGTTGGCATCTGATAAAACGATGCAAATGGAGCGCGTGATCGATCTGAGCTACATGCAAGCCGTACTCAGCTTGTACAATCAAAAAACTCCGCCGGTAGTGCGTTCGTTCTTGTTGGGAGAAATCCAGGGGGCGTCGCCCGAAGCGCTTTCATGGATGACGCTTGCATTTAAGAGGAATGACGATATTGGCGCCGCTCGGCTTAGCTATCAGGAGTTAAATCGTCTGGCCGATTCGGCCAGCGGCATGCTGAACTGGGATCATACCGAGCATCTGCGCAAGTTGTTGAATTTGAAAGCTGCGGCTTACAGCTACCGATTTACCGGTGTTGAAGCGACGGCCTTGGCCTTGCGTGCGGCTGTGGAAATGGAAAAAGACGACGCCAGCCGTTTAGAGTTGATTGAGCGCTGGCTGATTTTGCAGCGCAATAAAAATGGTTGGGACAACACCAAAACCACGGCCCAGGTGTTGCGGGCGCTCATGGAAAAAGCGATTGCCCACAAGGCGCCGGAAACAAACTTTACGGTGTCGTCCAACCTGTGGAAAGAGGTGATGCGCTTTAGTGCGGCCAATTTGTATGGACCGGAGCAGGCGACCCAAACCACGATAGCCGATGTGCATGGACAAACCGCTCATCTGGAAAAACAAGGGCCGGGACATTTATATTACAGCGGTTTGCTTCGTTACATGTTGCCCCTCAAGCCGGGCGATGCGGTTCAGCATCAATCGCTGCCCGGTGGCCTGAACGTGCGGCGCGCGTTTTATCGCATCCAGGCCGAACCGGTTGGCCCTGAAGGACAAATGCGTTTTAAAACGCATCCGATTTCAGGCAACCCGATGCGCGCCGGAGAAACCGTGCTGATGAAAGTAATCGTCGAGTGTCCGGTGGCGTTGCCGTATGTGATTGTGGAATCGGCGTTGCCGAGTGGCGCCGAGGTGGTGTCCAACGATCCGCGTGAAGGCTTGCTGGCGGCGGACACGGATGATCGCAACCTGAACGGTGATTGGGGTTCGTGGTGGTGGACGCACCAGGATATCCTGGATGACCGGCTGGTGATGTTTTCGACCTCCGTTCCGGCGGGCAAAAACGAGTTTCATGCGCTGGTTCGGATGGAGCTGCCCGGCACCTTCCAGATGAACCCCGTGAAGCTGGAAGGGATGTATAGTACACGCATTCGAGCGTATTCCGCGCTCGATCAAATCAAAGTGGTTGAATAATGCGTTTGCGATTACAGCCACGACAGCTTGTATGGGTGTTGCTGCCGTTGCTGTTGTTTGTGTTTTGCCTGACGGGCCAGCCGTTTTCCAAAACATTGGTTCACAAAAATATTTCCACCCGCACATTAACCGCGGCGCAAATTGCGAATCTGCGGGTGGCGGCGCGTCACCTGGATGGCGTTGTGCTGATGCCGAATGAAACGTTTTCGTTCAATAAAGTTATCGGTCCTCGCACGCGCAAGCGGGGGTATCTGGCAGCGCCATCGTATCTGGAGGGAGAAAACCTCAACACGGTGGGCGGCGGGATTTGTCTGCTTTCGTCTGCCGTGTACCAGTTAGCGCTGGAGGCCGGGTTGAAAATCGATCAGCGTGTGCCGCACCTGCGAACCATTCACAGCGTACCGCCGGGGCTGGATGCAACCGTTTGGTACGGCCAGCATGGCGGGGCTGATTTGAAATTGTCCAATACGCTGAAAGTGCCGGTTCGGTTGCAGGCGAAAGTGGAACGCAGTGTACTCAAATTATCGCTGCATGGAAAGCGACCGATTAAGAGCGTATCGCTGCAACGGTTGATCAGTCGTCGTAGCCCACGTGAGCTACTGGTGACGGTCTTGCGAAACGAGCAGATGATCTCACGCGATCTCTACCGGCTTTCGGGACAATCCGCCGCGCTGCATTAAAAAGAACAACACCGCATACAGCGTCAAGGCAAGGAGTAACATCAGCACCTTCGGTCCTTTGCTGGCTTCGTTGCCGCTGGCGATCAGGCTGCTTGCCAACATGGCGCCGTTGATGATGAAGCTGGAAATTGCCAACGGTAGCACCGCCAGATTGATGGAATTGAAACGGCCCAACAGGCTGACGCCAACAGCACCGACGATCAGCGCAGTTAGCAGGCTACCGGTGGCTTCGGCATGCAGAAAATAATTGGCGAGCAAACCTATGGGTAAACAGGCGATTAAAAGCAGCAGCCAGGGAAAAGGCGTTTCTGTTTTTTCAGCCGATTCTTTTGGAGGGAAGCATTGGTTGAGCAGTGACGGCAGCACCAGCATGCTGATTAGCCCGATATAAAGCGCGGCGCTGGCATAGGGGTGGGTGATGTTGATGCCGGTCACATTCGGGTTGAACTCGTACACAAAGCCTTGCAGCAGGCTGCGTCCCAGCAAAAATAAAATGCCGACCATTAAAGGCAGGTTAAAGCGCGTGTTCGCCAGCAATCCGGTTGCCAACACCAGCCAGCCCAGCGTGCCAAACAGACGGGACGCCACCAACGTGCCAATCCCGATTAAAATGAAGGCGATCAGCGGCTTGGTAATGTCGGTGGATTGAGTATCCGTTGTGTGAATTGCATTGAGCAGCTTGCCCAGCAGCAAACCGCCGCCAAACAACCACGCCCACTTCAGCAAGGCGGGTTGAACCAGTAGCGTTTGGATGGCTAACCAGGAGGCCAGCGTACCGAGTACAACCACCAAGGCGGCTGAGGCGATGGGGTGTTTCGGGAAAAATGCGAACTGTTGCATGGCGCGCAGCAACAGCGAAACGGCGATGCAAATCAGTAAGACATTGTGAAACGGCGGAATGTGACTGCTTTGGACGGCCAGGTTGATCCAGTAGGCGCCAATCAATAGTGCGGCAGGGAGAACGTAATCAGTCCAGTCTGCATTGGTTGAATGAACTTGCATCAGCCGTCCAGCGGTCAGGCCAAACAAGCTGGCTAAAATTGGAAGGGCCGTTTCGGAGGGATGTTGAAAGAGCCAAAAACCAGCCAGTAACAAAATAATTCCGCGTAGCAACGCGTTTCCAGTGAGGCATCGCAATAAGATGCAGAGCAGAAACGCGCCGATGAAGTAAATCATTGCCTCGGGCGTGCCGGTCAGGTAGAAAAAAACGATTCCGCATAAGAGTAGAACGGCTTTTTTGATGTCCTGCAAAGGAGCCGGATTCCATTGGATTTTTGGGTTGCCTTGAACCACGGTAAGCCCCAATGACACGAAAACGGCCAACAAAAAGAACATACCGGTCCCTGTGCTCATATCCACTCCCTCTAAAAGACGATTGCAGACCAGTATAACAGAAGCGGGATCATTTTCTTGGGTGCCAGTATACGCAAGCATGCCGGGGTGCGCTACAATGAAACTTTCGGGATTTGTTAGTTGGAGCGAGTGGATCGTAACGTGTTTTTGACAAACCGTTTTCTCAAAAGCAGTGTGTTTAATCTGTTGCTGATGGCCTTGATGGCGCTGTCGCTGTTTGCCTGCAAGGGTCCTGCCACTGTCAAGGCGGGTGCGGATGATCATCTGTTTCGGATACAACAGGACGGGAAGTGGGGGTATATCAACCAGGACGGCAAAGTTGTTATTCGACCCACATACGATGCATTGCCGGATGCGACGGAAGTGCTGAGAGTGCTTCATTTCCCGGAGAGTGGGTATCAACTGATTGGCTCTACCGTCATCCTTTCGTC
>CAZXUP010000054.1:0-13082 GCA_964643815.1 uncultured Vampirovibrionales bacterium | reverse complement strand
GCATGTCCTCATCGCTTAGGGTTTTCTCATGCAAGCCCCAGGCCCGAAATTTCATCGCCCGCTTTGAAAACAATTTGTCCACGCCGCCCAACACGTTGCACAGTTCTTGCAGTTCGGCCCTGGATACTTTTTCTTCTTTGACATTGATATGACGCTTGATAACGGCGCCTTTGCCCAACAAATACTGTTCGGCCTTGATACAGGTGCTGCAATAGGGCAACCAATAGAACCGTTCAATTTCAAGCGCGGGCATGCGATGAGTCCTTTCCACGATAAAACTGCTGCTTGCCAGTGTAGCTGGTCCGCAAAAAAATGCCCAGAATTTTTAGCGGCTCAGAGATCCGGTAGAAATATAAGAACTGCTGAAGCCCCAGTTCATCAGCTCGGGCAAACTTTCCACGGGATAGCCCAATTTGTTGGTCAGGGTATCCAAGGCTTTTTTCATCCGTTCGACATCTTGCCTACGCTCAACGTCTTCCCTGGCAAATTGCTCCAGAGATGTCGGGTTGCACAGGTTCAGCACCACATCTTGCTTGAATTGCTTCAGTTTTCGCTGCCCTGCTTCGCTCTTTTCATCATAGGCCTTCAGGTTTGTCAATTCGTTGGCATAGATACGCTTCATGTCTTCCGCATGCACAATGCCATTGCGCCGTTTCATTTTGGCCAGAAACTCGTTGCGTTTTTCTTTTCTCTCAAGATGGGTACTCGATGGAAAGATCGCTTTTTCAATATCCGAAATAAAACTTTCGTTTGGTTTGGGATTATTGGCTGGCCTGCGATACCCTTCCCTCACCTCCGCCAAAACCGGATCTCCGGCATTGACCAGTGCTTGTGCCTGCTCGTAGTACATTTGCAACAGTTCAATGTGCTCTTCGTCCGTCTGATAAATCGCCACAGCCTCTTTCAGTTCGTGCAGAAACTGCTTGCGGGCATAGTCTTCCACTTTTCTCAATAAATCCCGAAGTGAGGGAGAACCCTGTCTATCGTTGACTTTCTCTTTCCAGAATTTTTCACGTTCCGCAGTCCAGGCGGGTTGCGAGTCGATGTATTTCTTCAACGCTTCAAAAACATCCAATACCGTTAAAGGCTTTTCAGGGTGTAAATTCAAAATGGCAGGCACTACCGTTTTATTACTTTCTCGCGGAGAGAGGCCAAGTGCTCCTTCATAAGAGACAAAATTGGTTTCCCCAAGGCTTTGCATATGCTCATTGGCAATCAGTTTCAGGTTCTGCTTCAACAAGCCATGTTCCGCTTTGGAAATATAAGTCGGCTCATCGGGATCTACCAGATATGCGTTAATATCCTCTTGCCCTTGATAAAGCAAGGCTTTCTTCAGCAAATCCACTTTTGGAAGCACTGTATCCAGTTTTTTAGATTCGACGGCTTTCTCGTATCCCTTGTAGTTCCAGTCAATTGGCAGCAAACGCGTCAGGATAACCCACAAGGCATAGCTTTCCTGGACATGTGGCGCTATCTTCCGTCCCTTTGTCTTTGCTTGTTCAAACTGGGCGCGATGCACTTGCATCTCGTTTCCATAACGGCGCTCATGCGGCACAATAATGGTAATCATCCGATCCTTGAGTGCCGCAAAGTTTCCGGTTTGGGCCATCTTGCCCAAGCCATCCGGGTTGGCCGTAGAGAAAAACGTGATATCGATCGGCTCTTGCACGGAGTGATGCCCTGATGCGGACCCCAATGTCAAACGACCCGTTTGCGCGGTTTCCAGCAGGTAGGTAAACTCGTATCCGCCTGAACGCGAACGCCCCATATCGTCCATGCTAAAAATACCGCCATTCGCCCGAATCAATGGACCGCCGTAATCGGACAAACCGCCAATATTACGCAAAACCGCAGGGAGTTCGTCCCATTTTATTTCCGGCAAAAGCTGACGGGTATGGGCATGAGGCGTTTCATCGGGAGGAATGACAACCCGTTCGTCATAGACGCGCTCAACCCGGATGTGATCTTTCAACACCTTGTTGAGATCGCCTCCGCATTGCCGTTTTAAGGCGTTAATTACTTTTCTGGAGCGTTGATCCAGATCACCACCGGTGATGAAAAAATCATAGTTCTCATCCGAAGCCAGTTTACCCGAAGCCTTCAGTTCTTTGATTAAACTGCTGCGTTCTTTTTGTGAAAGCAAAAAGATGGGGTTCACGTTCATGGCCGAAGGCAACCGGAAGGTAATCTCCTCTTCTTTAGGTAAAACCGAACGCACAGATTCAGTTTCTGCCTCGGGAGATTCAAAACCTATCTTTTTTCTCTGTTTGGCAAAGATGATGCTAAAAGAGTAGCGTTCGCCACCTGGATTTTGAGAGTGCATCTCACTCGCCTGCTGAATCAAATCCACCAACACCGATTTTCCGCAACCGTTTGGCCCGACAAGCTGAATAATATAGGATGACTTACTATCTTGCAGCTCTTTCAGTTTTTCCAGGATTTTGTTCAAAACCAGTTCCTGTCCACAAAACTCGTCTCGGTCCTGAACACCATCCGGAATCCATGGTTTTTGCGGAAACTGGTAAACCCTGACTTTTTCGCCCAGCACTTCTTTTTCTTCGTATCCCCAGGATTCCAACCCTTGAACCAGATAGCGTTTTCCGGTCGGAAGATATTTATGCGGGTCATGGCGTACCAGCGTCATGAAATTGTCAAACGTCATATGCTCCGGCGGAGAAGCGGGATTGATATCTGGGTTGATTTCGGATTTTTCGGACGTTTTGCCGGAAAAGCGAACGCCCAGGTAAGCATTGAGCAGGTTGGATTTTGGAAACAGGGGCTTTACTCCGTTGCCGGAAAAGTCGGGACGCGGATTGACGGGTAAAGCTTTTGCAACCGGTAAGGGTTGCTTGTTATACGCCGGAATTGCGGGCGAGATCAACGAATCAACAATGTTCATACGATCATTCTCACCCTTCCAGTTCCTCATCCGGTTTGCCGCTTAAAAACGTATCAATCAGCGGCTGAAAATCTTTCATCGTATAGTTTGGTTTTGCAGTAATGCTGGTATTCCCGATATGCTTGTTGCCCTTAAAGCTTTTTGCCAGCATTTTTCCGAACGAATTGTCACCCTCATACGGCCCCCCGGTCAGATGGCAGTTGCCAAAGTACCGGACCCCCATCTTCAGCATCTCATTAATCAAGCCTCTGCTGGTATTATTGTCCTCTTCGCTCCAGGTATCGCCATCCGAATAATGGTGAATATAGACGTTCCAACCTTCGGAAGGCGGATAATCCTCTTCGATGATCTTCTTGGCTTCTATCAATGCCGATGAGGTCATCGTACCACCGCTTTCCCGTGTTTTGTAATACTCGTCCTCACTCACTTCCTTGGCCGTGCCCGTATAAATCAAAAAACGCTCCTTTAAGCTGTCGTTTTCTTCAGAGCCATCTTTGCCGAAATATTTTGAATCGGTGTATTCATCCCCGGCCAAATCCGCAGCCATTTTGCCGTATTGATATTTAAGCGGATAGGAAATCAACCGGTTGCCAATCCGGGTGGCATTGCGCATCTCACTGGAGATAGATCCCGAGACATCCGCCAGATGCAGCACCGCCACTTTCAAGTGTGGTTGAGGTTTCTGCTCTATTGCTTCGTAACGCTTGTTGGGCCTTGTTGGGTAGATACTATTGAAATCCGGTTCTTCGCCCTTGGCAATGGCGGCGCCCACCGCTTGCTTGATGGCGTTGCGGAAAGTTCGCTTGCGATCCAGGCGACCCGGCGGTACGGGTTTGATGCCTTCGCGAACGGTCTTCATCTTCAGCGAGCCGCCTTCAGAAGGCTTCAGGAAAGGCAGGCCTCGATCCTTGCCAACGGCCTGAGCAATTTCCGAGGGCGAAAAGCGATGCTGCCAAGGTCCCAGTTTGTTATCGCCCGCATTATTGCTCGCCTTACCCGAGTCATCGCCGCCATCGCCAGGCTGGATATCCCCTTCTTCGCCATCGCCACTACCAACGCCGCCGCCGCCATTCGCATCGTTGCCGCCATGTCGAACCCGAGGAATCGCAATTCTGGGTTTTTCGATGACAATGCTGCCATCTTCTCCAAGCTGGTATTTATCGCGGACGATTTGATCCAGCAAATATTTTTCGTTGGTCTTGCCATCCACAATATCCATGAACTCGCCCAGATCCTGGTCTTCATTCATGATTCTCTGGAAATCTCCCAGAAACACACCCCGAAAGAACCCGCTTCCGAAACGGGGACGGTCCGGTTGATTCGACCACAGGACATTGTGTTCAGAATTAGGGGCAATACTTGCAAGAGCGTTCGTTTCAGGCGTTGCAATACGCTGCCGGTAGGCAGAGAGGAAAAGCGGATTGTTTGAAATACTTGCCGTCATTTCTCCGATTCTCATCTTTTAAACGATTCTGCCCTTGGCGTCAAAACGGATTCTCTGTTCCAGGTCCGCCTTCTTGCCTTCCCGTTTGAACACACCCACGCCTTTTTTCCAGGGGTCCGCAGTATAGCGAATGGCGACCAGTTCACCGTCCTGATTGTTGGCGTAGGTATCCAGATGCACAGGGCGTCCCCAAAGGGATGCCAGGGTTTGGCAAACCTGCCGGGTATCTTTAATATTCATTTCTTCCGTTATATAGCTGTGCTCAATCAGCAATTCGCCATTGTCGTTGAAGTTTCCATCCACGACATTCAAGATGGGATCCCCGCTATTCTTCAACACATTGCTCAGGGCCGTATGCACTTCCTTATACTGACGGGAACGGATGCGGATAGCCCCTTCACCATGCTCCTCTTCTTTATTGTCAAACGTATAAAGCTTCAGTTTTTCGGCCAACTGCTGGGTTAGATATTTTTGAATGAACGAGTGATCGTCCTCCTGGGCCGAAACAGCCAGGATCGCTTGCAGACCCTTCTTTTGATCGAATTCCGGAAAGGCCGTAATGCTGAACTTGTTATGACGCAGGTACTTCTCGGGCAAATCGTCCGTCAACGGAATCCCCAAACCGCCTTTGATAAACAAATGCTGCCACATCTCATGGCCCAGCCAGTACGGGTTTAACTGCCTGGGATTCGGACTCAGCACGCCATCGTTCAGCTTCTGAAACTCCATCGTGTCATCCAGCGTGGTTTCCGGATCTTCAAGCATGAGCTTGCCGTGCCAGAAGGAGGCCCAGCCTTCGTTCATAATCTTGGTGCGCATCTGCGGGGCAAAATAATACATCTGTTCCCGCTTCATCTGGATCATCCGGCGCTGCCAGGGCGCCAGCACCGTGGAGTGCCGGGCGATAAACCCTAAAATGTCCCGTTCAAATCCCTTGGAGGGGAAACGGGGTTTTCTGGGGAGAGAAGCCCGACGCACTTCCTCCTCTTTTTTGGCCCACGCCTCATCCGAATAGAGATACCGATCATCCGGGTTCAGCGTTGGTACGTTTTTGGGCAGAATTGCGTCGCTTGGCGGCGGCACATAGTGCGTCACCCCAAAATCCTCAAAGGGCGGACGCTCCGCTTCCGGATCAATCAATGATTCAATCGAGTGCAGTTTGTGCTTGAACTCCTTCACCGGGTTCTTCGGATCATCCGGATCACGGGGGATCGTCAGATCGTTTTCCAATTCCCGAACCTCTTTACGATGCCCGCCAATGATTTGCAGAATCTCTTCCGGCCGGGTATTGGCAAAATGACGATTGCGGGTAAAGAAGTCGTTGTGTCCAAACACATGGGCAATCACCAGCTTGGTGGCGACCGGGGTATTGCTGTTCAGCAAATACGCAATTCTCGGGGTGGTATTGAGCACCAGCTCGTAAATATGCGAAAGGCCATAATGCTCGTTTTGAACCAAATCGTACATCTGCATGCCGTTCACCCAATCGTTGGGAACGTTGGGTAAGCCACGCGCAGCCACCTGCATTAGTTTGCCGGGGCTGCTAATCATAAACTCCGACCAACCCGGATTCAAACCATAGCCCTGAGCCGCTGCCAGCAGCCTCATTCTTTCCTGCTGGGCCTGCCACCACCGGGGGGTTGCGTTGGCTTCCGGCGAACCCAGCCAGATATCGCGCATACTGTCATCGTTAAAATCGGCTGGTTGCAAGATCCCAAATTTGATGGCGGGCGCCACATAGGCGGCATGGGCCAAAGGCTCGGGACGTTTTGCGCTCACCCTCGGCCGTCCCGGTAGAATCGATCCCTGCTGCATGGGGCGAACGATTTTTTTACGTTCACCTACCCACGCATTGCGAGCATATACAGGATTCAGGCCAAGTAGCAAAATAGTCCCCTTCCGGTTTGGCAGCGATTAGTTGCCACTGTTGACAACTCGCTGATAGGCTTGCAAAGCATGAAGGGCTGCTGTGCGGTTGTATCCTTTTTTCTTCATCAACCGATAGAAATTGTCCGTTTGGATTTTTTCCTTCTCTGTCGGATTCTCCGCTGTAATCGTCTCAGGAGAGATCCTCCCCATCTGCCGCGCCTGCGTTAATACTTCCGAAATCGCTTTTTTCAATTCCGGATTATTATCGAGCGTCACTTTCGCTTTTTTACTGTTGCCAAGCACCGCTTTCAGGGTGATACGGTGCGGTCTCTGGGCTTCGGGAGTTTTCAGCCCCATTTTCTCTTCGATTTTGGCCATGGCTTTGTTCCCGGCTTCAATATTCTCTCTCAGGTTTTGTTCATTAATATGGTCATAGGGTTCACCACTGAGTTCATAATCAACCCATTTCTCAACACGCCGAATGTAGTTGTTGAATTCAATACCCAACGCCTCTTCATCTGTTTCGATGGCTGCCTTGACATCTTCAGTGACCGCTTGCTCAAGACGCGCTTTGGCCTGAGTCAAAATCGCTTTGTAGCGGTTTCTCTCCTGCTCGGTCGGAATCTGGAAGATCCCGTCTTCATCCAGTTCCTTGGACAGGGCGTTAATCATCGCAAACCCATCCAGGGTTCTCTCGCCACCGGGTTCGCCCAGAAACGGGCTGTCAATGATACCGGTCAAAAAGTCTTTTGCAATAGAGCGGGTACTGATGCCAAAGAAACCTTCCTGCTGACCTGCATCTTCTTTGGCACGCTCGGCCTGGGCCTTCCATTTGGCTGCGATACTCACCAAGGAATCCTCACTGCTCGGCTTGTTTTTCGAGTGCTTCTGGAACTCGCCAGCATATAAGTCCGCTTTCAGCGGCAAAATTGAGGTTTTCTCTCCGTCCGGAACCTCCAGTCGGCTCATGACCGCAAACAAAGCCGCCGTTTCGAGCGCATGAGGCGCAACATGGATATTTTCCCGCTCAAAGCGCTCTTTATGGGTATCCTCGTAAATCTGCAGCTCGTCTTTTTTATTGCCCGTATACGGAAACTTGATGATATTGAAACGCTGGAAGAACGCGCGGTTTTCCTTCTTTTTGCGCAACGGCAAGTAATCTGGCAGGTTGGACGTTGCAAAGATAACGGTGTTCACTCTTTCCCGAACGCCGGAAACCCCTTGAACGCGGCCTTCCTGTCCAATTTGCAGGAAGGAAAGCAAATGCGCTTCCTTGGTTTTCAAGATTTCGTCAAAGTGGAACATGACACCCTGAGCATCGTAAATCTTGCCTCGGCCATAGTCGAACGCGCGGGCATCTTTCGCCGAACCATAGCGGGCTTCTCCCGCAGGATTCACATCGCCCGTGATGGTCGTTGTATCAAACCACTGCGGATCCTTGGCATCCAGGTAACCGATGCCGGTACCTTCATCAATAACAATCCGCTGTGCGCTGGCATACTTCTGAATCACATTCCAGGATGCCTGGGTCAAGGCTTCTTCCTTGGATAAGCTGGACTTCTCCTGCTTCAATGCTTTGAGTTCTTTATCCAGGAGCAAGTCCCGAATACGCGCAGAACGCCCAGACAATTCATCTTCCGTCAGGGACAGAATCGGAAAATCCAGTTTTTTGCCTTCGTTTTCTTTGTTTTCATAGAATTTTTTATTCAACTGAGCCTGCAACTTTTTACGAACTTCCAACGGCAACAAAAGCAACGGATTGCTCATCTTGGGATCTAAATCTTCTTCGCCCTCTTCACCCTTCACCTTTTTGATATCCGGCGGCAAGTTTTCCCACTTCAGTGCATACACAGGGTTCTTGACAGACCAGGCGCTAACACCTCGTTTCAGGATGTTGATGGATTCGGTCTTTCCGCTCCCGGCATCCCCCAGCAGCAAAATCACCCGGCGTCCTTTTTCACTGCCATCCAAACCATGCCGGACGGCATTCATCATCTTTTCCAACGCTTCATCCGCGCCCCGGATCGGGTTGGGCGCAACATCCGAACGTTCGGTAAACATGTTGTAGCGGGTCACGGTTCGGCCAAACACATTTTTAACCTTTTCTGTGCCATAACTATCAACCGCAGTATAAAGACGCTGATGCGCCGAGAAAACAGGCGTCGGATCTTGAAGAATCTTGTTATAAAGCTCCTCAACCGAAATCACTTCACTGGTTTTCAGTGCCTGTTCGGCATCAAAGTTGGCCTTGAAGAAATCAGCCATGGATGCAGAAGGAAGCTCTTTTTGGGCATTGCCAAAATGGACCGGACGAGAACCTGAAACAGATGCTGAGCCGACCGAAGCGGGGGAGATCGCCTTTTTGTTCTTCTTTGCGTCGTCATGCTGACGAATGGAAACAACCGGATTGAACGTGACAGACATGAAATCCCCCCTGATTGAAGTCGTATTAAAAAAACTAGGTACGAAATACGTTAAGAATCACTCTCTCGCTGGTAAATAACATCCACTTTGCCTCTGTTTTTACCTCTGCCCCTTTTGTCTCTTCGAGATGTATACCCACCCTGGTGGCAAAAATTCGTGGATTCAGCACCAAGCCTTGTCGAAACTTGAGAAAAACCTCGGTGCTTGCCGCTAATAATATGTAAAGTATCGCTTTTATTCAAGAGAAATGCAATAAAACTTTAAACAATTTTGGAAACAACGTTTTTGCAAAAAATCCAAATCAAGCTTCCATCAAGGCTCATTGACATGATGGATCTTTATTTATAGGATATTCGCATCATTTCCAATTTTGATGGCGGTCACAGAGGGCCAATACAATTTATTTGAAGTCTTCCATCTGAAGAATCCGCTTCTTGCAGCAGGCTATCAGGAGGTTGTTTGTATGGTGATTGAGGAACTGAAATTGCAAAACACCAAAGGCGCCGCCGGTTCGACAAACGTCAGCCGTGTCAAAGATTATGTGGCAGGCCAATGGCTTGAATCCTCAGGTAAAGAAACGGTTGAAATCATCAATCCGGCCAATGGACAGCTTTTGGGCTTAACTCCCCTCGGCACGACCGACGATGTGGATCGGGCGATTGCCGCAGCCAAAGCGGCATTCAAAGCATGGCGCGAAACACCGGTGATCGCTCGGGTCCAAATTCTGTTTCGCCTTAAAACGTTATTGGAAGAACATGCGGAAGAGCTTGCCGAACTGATTACGCTTGAAAACGGAAAAACGATTGGCGAAGCGCGCGGCGATCTCCGCCGGGCGATCCAGATGGTGGAAACCGCCTGCGGCATGCCGATGTTACTGAAAGGGCAAGTGTCCGAAGATATCGCGTCCGGCATCGACTGCCATGCCATTCGCCGTCCGATGGGTGTTTTTGCGGCGATCACGCCGTTCAATTTTCCGGCGATGGTGCCGTTCTGGTTCTGGCCGTTTGCGGTGGCTTCCGGCAACACGTTTGTGCTAAAGCCCAGCGAGCGCGTGCCGCTGACGCAAGTACGCATGTTTGAACTCATCGAGAAAGCAGGCATGCCCAAAGGCGTGCTCAACATGGTGCAAGGCGGCAAAGACACTGTCAACGCATTGTTGTCCCATCCTGACATCGCGGGTGTTTCGTTTGTCGGCTCGACACCGGTGGCCAGGCATGTGTACCAGACCGCAACCGCGCATGGCAAACGCGTGCAAGCGCTGGGCGGCGCCAAAAACTTTATGGTGGTGTTGCCCGATGCCCAAATGGACGCCGCTATCCGCACCGTGCTTGATTCTTGCACCGGTTGCGCGGGGCAGCGGTGCCTGGCGGGCTCGCTGATTCTGAACGTGGCCGATGCCTATCCCGCCATGGAGGCAGGCATTGTCAAGGCCGCGCGCGACGTGAAAGTAGGCGACGGCCTGAACCCGGCGACGACTATCGGGCCGCTCATTTCACAAGCGGCTTTGGACCGGGTGAAAAGCCTGATTCAATCCGCCGTGGATGAAGGCGCAACATTGCTGGTGGATGGACGCGATGCTGCTGATCTTCCGAAAGAAGGCTATTACCTTGGGCCAACAATTATTGCAGGCGTCAAGCCGCATATGCGCATCGCAAAAGAAGAGGTTTTCGGGCCGGTGATTCTGCTGAGCCAGGTCGCCAACCTGGATGAAGCCATCGGCTGGTTGAACGGTTCGGAATACGCCAACACAACGACGCTCTTCACCTCATCCGGCGCGGCGGCGCGAAAGTTTTCGTATGACGTCGATCCGAGCATGATCGGAATCAATATCGGCGTCCCCGCCCCGATGGCCTTCTTTTCGTTCGGCGGCAGTAAAAATTCGTTCTTTGGCGATGTGAAGGCCCACGGCCACGCCAGTGTGGATTTTTACACCGATACCAAAGTCACCGTCGAGCGTTGGTTCAAGGATTCCAGCATCTGGGGTTCTTAAAATCATATAGAGAGACATTTTCAGGAACAAAATCAGGTTCAATCTTTCGCATTCGGTTCAAGGATTATTCTCAATGACAGATCGTACATTGCTGATCAAGAACGGCACCGTCGTGACCGCAACAGACCACTACGAAGCCGACATTTATATCGTTGGCGAAACCGTGCACACCATTGGCCGAAATCTGCAACTGCCTGCCGATGAGGTTGTTGATGCAAAAGATCTATATGTCTTTCCGGGTGGGATTGACGCGCACACGCACATGGAACTGCCCTTTATGGGCACCTACGCCAGCGACACATTTGAAAGCGGCACGCTGGCCGGGTTGCATGGCGGCACCACCAGCATCGTCGATTTCGCGATTCAAACGCAAGGGGACACGCTAAACGCGGCTCTAGATGAATGGCATCGCAAGGCCGACGGCAATGCGGTGGGCGATTACGCATTTCATCTGGGCGTGACGGATTTTAATTCGCAGACACGCACCGAAATCAAAGAGATTGTCGAGAAGCGCGGCGTCACCTCATTCAAAACATTTATGGCGTATAAAGGCGCGCTGATGATCGATGATCGCCAGATGATTGCTCTGATGGATGAAACGGGCCAATACGGCGGCATTGTCACCGCGCATTGCGAAAACGGCGACTTGATTGATGAGCTGGTGTCGCAGCATCGCGCGGCGGGTCATACAGAGCCTAAATATCATGGCCTTTGCCACCCGGAAATAGCGGAGACGGAAGCCACGGGGCGTTTTATCGATCTCGCATGGCAGGGCGGGCATCCGTGTTATGTCGTGCATCTCACCTGCGAGGGTGCATTGAACCGCGTGCGCGATGCCGCAAAGCGCAACCAGCATGTCAACGTGGAAACCTGCATTCAATACTTACTGCTGGATGACAGCCTGTACGAAAAACCCGGTTTCGAAGGCGCCAAGTGGGTCTTTAGTCCGCCGCTGCGAAAGCCGAAAGATCAGGACGCACTTTGGGCGGGCATCAACCAGGGGCTGGTGCATCATGTCGCCACCGATCATTGCCCGTTCTGCATGGATCAGAAACGCATGGGCGAAAAAGATTTTGCGAAAATTCCCAACGGGGCGCCGGGCATTGAGAACCGGGTGGAGCTGCTGTATTCGGAAGGTGTTGCCAAAGAGCGGATTTCGCTGAACACGTTTGTCGATTTGATAGCCACCCGCGCCGCGAAAATCTTCGGGATGTTTCCGAAAAAGGGCACTATCGCCGTGGGATCGGATGCCGATCTCGTGATTTTCGATCCGAACGCCAAGCATACGCTATCCGTCAAAACCCAAC
Source organism: uncultured Vampirovibrionales bacterium (assembly GCA_964643815.1). GTDB lineage: Bacteria > Cyanobacteriota > Vampirovibrionia > Vampirovibrionales > Vampirovibrionaceae > CAZXUP01. Next base: position 1,149 of record CAZXUP010000054.1, on the reverse strand, counting down.
ACATGAACGTGGACTATAACGCGTATGAGGGTTGGGACGTGCAGGGCAAAGTCAAAACCGTCGTCTTGCGCGGCACAGTCGCCATCGATAACGGAGTCGCCAAAGTCGGCAAAGGCTTCGGCAAATACATCGCCCGCGCCCCTTACAATACTCCTTTGAAGGAGAGCAAATTACTCCCAGCCTAAGGGTCGGGTCGGGGCACGCTTCAGCCGTTAATGAGCAAAGCGAATCTTACGGATGAAGTGAATCGAAGAAGGAACAGGCCCCGCGGATACTATGTAGAGTGATAATCAATTTTGTAATAAGGAATCGACTTCCATGTCCAGAATCGTCCGAACCGCCGTCATCCAACTGGCAAACCAGCTCCCTGCGGAAGCCTCCTGCGAAGAGCACCGCAAGGCGATGATCGACGCACACCTGCCTTACATCGAGGAAGCCGCCAAAAAAGGCGTGCAGATGCTCTGTTTTCAGGAGATTTTCACCGGCCCGTATTTCTGCCCGTCGCAAGACACCAAGTGGTACGATCTGGCCGAGGCAATTCCAGACGGCCCAACCACGCAACTGATGATGCAATTAGCCAAAAAGCACAACATGGTGATTGTGGTGCCGATTTACGAAGTGGAAATGACGGGCGTCTATTACAACACGGCGGCGGTGATTGACGCGGACGGCACGTATCTGGGCAAGTACCGCAAAAATCATATCCCCCAAGTCAAGGGCTTCTGGGAGAAATTCTTCTTCAAACCCGGCAATCTGGGCTACCCGGTGTTCAAAACGCGCTACGGCAACGTCGGTGTTTACATCTGCTACGATCGCCACTTCCCGGACGGCGCGCGCTGCCTAGGCTTGAACGGCGCGGAGATTGTATTCAACCCGTCCGCCACCGTCGCCGGATTGTCGGAGTATCTCTGGAAAATCGAGCAACCCGCCCATGCCGTGGCAAACGGGTATTTTGTCGGCGCCATCAACCGCATCGGCACCGAAGCACCTTGGGGCATCGGCGAGTTTTACGGGCAATCGTATTTTGTCGGTCCCAAAGGCAACATCATCGCCCAGGCGTCGCGCGATAAAGACGAGTTGCTGATTGCGGATCTGGATTTCGACGAAATCAAAGAGGTCCGCGACTTATGGCAGTTCTACCGCGATCGC
>CAZXUP010000053.1:368-13243 GCA_964643815.1 uncultured Vampirovibrionales bacterium | reverse complement strand
CCTCAAAAACCAGCGACCCGACGTGGTGATTTCAGACTTCTCCATGCCAGGGATGGACGGGATCTCGTTTTTAAGAGCTGTCAAGAAAGCATTACCGGAAGCCACGCTAATTTTGCTGACCGGCTACGCTGACAAAGAGAGCGCAATTGAGGCCATCAACACAGTGGGCATCTACCGGTATATCGAAAAGCCCTGGGATAACGAAGATCTGAAAATCAGCATCAACAATGGCCTGGAGCGCAGCTATCTCATCTCCGATCTGCGTCACTCCGTGCATGACTTGACCGTGGCCCGCGCCGAACTGGAACGCACCAACCACCAGCTGGAAGCCCTGGTGGAAGCCCGCACCCAAGACCTGCAAGCGACCTACCAAAAGCTTCAGTCCATCGTCAACAACACAGCCGACGGCATTTTAACCCTGAACGCGGCGCTGGAACTCACTTCCATCAACCCCACCGCCGAACGCTGGTTCCGCTCGCTGGATGAACAAGCGCCGGACTCGGAGTTGAATGAAGATGATTTACTCTCCATTCCGCTCGAAAAACTACTGCAAACCATGCCCGGAAAAAACAAAACAAAAGATAAAAACCTGCTGAAGCTGTTTGATCAGAATCAGGCCCGCCGGGTGAGCGAAGTATTTATCGGCGAGTTGCCACTGGAAGCCAGCATTTCTCCGCTGCCGGACAACGGCGGTTTTGTCGTGGTGCTGCGGGATATCGCCGAACGCAAGGAAATCGAGCGCCTGCGCGACGACTTTGTTTCGACACTCACCCACGATTTGCGCACGCCGCTGCTCGCCGCCATCCAAACGCTTGGCTTTTTCGTGGACGGCTCGCTGGGCGATGTGCCCAGCCGACAAAAAGAGCTGATCGAGATGCTGATTCAAAGCAGCCGGGAAATGCTGGGTCTGGTGAACGTGCTGTTGGAAGTCTACAAGTACGAATCGGGACGCCAGAAGCTGATTTTGGATTCGATTCAGTTGGTAGACCTGATTGAGCAGGTTCGCCAGGAGTTGGATTCGCTGGCCCAGCAACGCGAACAAACCTTGAAGATGGAACGCCAGGGCGGCTCGCCGGATGGCTTTAAAGTCCGTGGCGATAAACAGGAATTGAAGCGGGTGTTTGTGAATTTGATCGGCAACGCCATCAACTTTACGCCCAAGGGCGGCCATATTGAAATCCGCATCAAGAAAACCGGGCGCAACATCCAGGTTTGCGTGGCAGACAACGGACGCGGGATTCCCGCGAAAGATATTCCGCTACTGTTTCAACGGTTTTCGCAAGGCACCAGCAAGCAGCGCTCATCCGGCTCGGGGCTGGGCCTGTATCTCAGTCGGCAAATTGTGGAAGCGCATCGCGGCAACATTTGGGTAGAAAGCGATGAAGGCAAAGGCAGCCGGTTTTACGTTACGTTACCAAGTGCTTAAAGCCAGCAACTAAACGACGAAAAAACTGGTAACGTAGTTGGCCAGGCGGCAAACGATAAAACCATAACCCACGTTGCGGTGAAAATTCCGGCCGGGTCCCACACCCTTAAACAACTTGACGCCGCTAAACATCTGAACCCCGTACAGCACCAGCGTCAGCAACGAAACCGCGACATGAAAGAGCAACAAGCCTTCGGGAAGCGGTGCGGTCAGCTCTTTCCCGACCGTTTCGATGGCATGCCGACTCCACTCGATATAGAGCACCAAGCCGATATCGATGGCGAACGCCAGCGACATACACGGGATATGAACTTCCGGTCGCTTCCGGTAAATCAATCCCACGGCGATAATCGCCAGCACTAATGTTGATATCCAAACCAGCATAAAATTATTGTAGAGGGTTCGGACGTCCGATACAACGTTGAGCTTTACCGAGACTTAAACGACTCGGTTTACGGTCGTTTTCACCGCTTTGGCCGCCTGAGCGCGAAAACCCGGATAACGGAACAACATCAACCCGCCCAGCAGAGAGTAATGCCCGACCCGAGCCAACCACCGAAGCGGTCGGAACGGCAGAGAAAGCCAATAGCGAAATTTCCCGGCCCTTCTGCTTGGGTTCGCGGTTCGGTTCAACCAGCTCAAAGCCTTCCCAAACCAACAGTCTTTGTAATATTTCTGGGTTTGAACCGCATGCTCCGAAAAACGAAATATACGACTGTTGCTCTTCATCCACAAACGCCCACGAAGCGCGCGGTTTCGTTTGACTTTCGTCGCAAGCTTCGGATCGGTCGATTTAGCGTCCTTCACACTCCCCGGAAACAGATCGCTCAGCATACTGTTAAAATTTCGACGGGTAGTTCTCGGCGCCTTCTCGTCCATATCCTTCCAGCCCTCATGGATGTCATCCATCTTGCCGAAGAGGCCCGTATATTTTCCGGCGGCTTTCAAGCCATCAATCTTTTTCTGACCATAGGCAGAGAGTGCCAAGGTAGGTGCCAAGCCCAAAAATGCGGTAAACCAGCCAAAGGGCAGCATCAACACCGGGCTGTACTTATACAGCAAGGCGGTCAGCACCTCTCGCTTCTCACTATGGGCCACTTGCTCCCACAACATCTTTCCCGTGTCCTTCAGGCCGTCCATCCGTCCGAAAAACCCCTTAATACGAGGGGGAATCAACTTTATGTTCGCCCATAAACCCTTGCCAGCATCTGTATTAGAGACGTTCCCGGCAGCAGACGAGTGGGAGGATGTGCTATTTTTTGGATTTTCACTCCCAAAACGCACGCCGGTCGGCGTGTTTTTCCGAACAGAAGCCACTGGGGGCTGAGCCGAAAGCTGAAACCGGTTGATTTGGGAAACCACGTTCGCCTGCCTATCGCGTTATTTCGCTTTATCGACGCATCTGCCCCTATTAAACCGTATCAAGCGATTTTGTTGCGGTTTTCTGTGAACAAAAGTCACAGGCAGAGGCAAAAAGAAGGGAAAGACTCAAGTTTTTGGATTCCCTTTCGATAAGCAGTATATACCGAAAATACCGTCATGAAGGTGGGAAGCCGATGAGTGGTGCCGTCGTCAACTGTAAAAAGTGCCGAATCGTCTTTAAGAAAAGGGCCAGCGAGCTATGCCCGGACTGTATCAAGCTGGAGGACAAGCAGTTCCAGATTTTATACCGGGCATTACAGAAAAGCGGCGCCAACGGCGGCATTGCCATTGATGATCTCTCCTCAGAGGTTGGCATTCCGATTGAAGACATCGAGAAATTCTACCGGGAAGGCCGTTTAAGCACGGCAGCCAGCTTTTTGAAGACGCCCTGCCAGTCTTGTGGCGTTTTGGTAGGAGAAACCGAGCGCAGCGGACGCTATTGCACAAAATGCGGCGAAATCGCAGCCACCAAGGCCGGGGTCGAAATCAAGTCCTTGCAAGCCCTGGAAAAGGAGGCGGCCCAGGAACACGCCCGCCAGCAACAGATGTCGCTTCTCAAGAAGAAAGATTCCACGCCAGCCAATAAAAGTTTCCGCAGTTTCGGGGCTTACCGACAACGCTAATCAGCCAACAACATTGATCATTCCCCCGGATTCAAGCCCCCATCAGGCGACCGTCCAATTGGATGAGCTTGCTCAGCCTTGATAGCCAAGTCGCTAAAAAAGCGCGATAATAGGGGTGGGAGTCCTTGATGTGAAAGAGATGGCTTGTTTTGGCGATTGAAACCGACGCGTTGAGCAAAACACCGCAAAACCCGGACACGGGTTCGCGGCGGACGATTGTGGCCGACCCGATTCACGGCCTCATCCGCTTTGATCGCAGCGATCCATCGCACAACCTGCTGCTGACGGTTATTAACAGCCGCGCCTTTCAACGGTTGCGGCGCATTCGACAAATGGGACTGGCCGAATTCGTCTTCCCCGGCGCGACGCATTCACGCTTTGTACACAGTCTGGGCGCCACCCACCTGATGGTGGAAGCAATCAACCACCTGGAACAATCGAGCCTGGGCCGCGGATACCTGGAAAGCACCTACGGCAAGACCAGCATCCCCATGAGTCGCCTGCTGCTGTTGGGAATTTTAGTGCATGATATCGGCCACACCCCGCTCTCACATACGTTGGAAGACGTTCTGGACCTGAAAGAGCAAGGCCTGCTGCACGATCAGTATTGGAACCGCAAGATTTTGACGGAAGACAAGGACTTGCATCGCATCTGGAAGCGCTTTGGGCCAGAACTGCCCAATGCCGTGCTCAATTTTATGGGAGATGGCGCGCCCAAGCATTTTCTGGCGCAACTGGTCTCCAGCCAGTTGGATATGGACCGGCTGGACTATCTGCAACGCGACAGCCATTTTTTAGGCGTGCAATACGGACGCATTGAGGCGGATCGTATTATTTCCAACCTGGAAATCGCCCGCCTGCCCAACGGGAATGAGGTTGTCGCCGTTCGTGAGGAAGCGATTCCCGCTATCGAACACTATCTGTTTGGCCGCCACCAGGCTTACAAAATGGCCTTGCATCCACTGGACAAGGCCTCTGAAGCGCTGCTGAAGAAAGTCCTGCAACGCTTTTACTGGGCGCGGCAAAACGGCATCGAGTGCGGCGCGCCCGCCGATGAACTGTACCAATTGATGCGGGATGGCCGTCAGCTTAGCACCGAAGACTACCTGCGAATGGACGATTGCTACCTGTGGGAGAGCATCAACCGCTGGGCCATCGGTTCCGAAGACAAGCTGCTCTCGGATCTCGCCAACCGTATGCTGCGCCATAACCTGCTAAAGTTTGTGGACTTGAGCAAATACGGCTTTACCGGCAACGCGTTCAGCGAATTGACGCCGGTTTACGATGCCCTGAAATCTCATTATGCCAAACGCGGCCTGGCGTTTGATTTCTGCTTTGAAGAAACCCTGATTTACTCCAAGCCCATGTACCAGCCCACCAGCGCGCGCGAGCCCATCTGGATTCGCACCAGCCGAGGCAGCGTGGTGGATTTGCGGGATGTCTCGTCATTCTCGCTGTCGGTCAAGGCCAGCGCCAACTCCAAGCACCTGCTGTTCGTGTGGGATCGCGAAGCCATGAACGTGCTGCTTGAGGCGCTGGAAAAACACATGCCCGCCAGCGCACCCATTGAAGAGATTCAGCAGGAAAACGAAGGCTGGCTTTAGCAAAAAATCCCTGCCATTTGGCAGAAATGGGGCATCTGGGGAAATGACGGAAACATTAAATCATCATAAATTTTTAGTGGATAACCGGGAAGCACTGCCATAATGAAACTAATCCGCCATAGTGAAGAGAATGAAAAGAGGGAAAAATCGGCGGCACGCACTGGAGCGTTTTCATCATGATGATCGATCTGAACCGCTTAACCACCCAGGCCCAGGATGCCTTTGTTGACGCGCAGACTATTTTAAAGCGCTTTGAACAAAACCAGTTGGATGACGAGCATCTACTGCTGGCCATGCTGGAAAATGATCGCGGTTTGCTCAACAAGATTTTCAAGAAACTGGATGTTGACACCAAAACCTTGCGCGGCGATCTGGAAGCGGCTATCGCCAAGCGTCCGCGCGCCGGTGTACAGGCGTTAGAATCCGGACAGGTGTACATCACGCCGCGCGTCAAAAAACTGATTGACGAAGCGGGCCTGGAAGCCGAACGGTTTAAGGATCAGTACATCAGCACGGAGCATTTATTGCTGGCGATGGTGGACACGGGCGGCGACGTGTCGGAATTGCTGCGTGGCCGCAACATCACCAAGAACAATATTTACGCCATTCTCAAAGAAATCCGTGGCGGACGCACCGCCGACAGCCAGAACGCCGAAGACAATTACGAGGCGCTGGAGAAATACGGAAAAGACTTAACCGAAGTGGCTCGCGCGGGCAAGCTCGATCCGGTCATCGGACGGCAGGAGGAAATTCGTCGGGTCGTGCAGGTGCTGAGCCGCCGCACCAAAAACAACCCGGTGCTCATCGGCGAGCCGGGCGTCGGTAAAACCGCCATCGTCGAAGGCTTGGCGCTGCGCATTGTGAATGGTGATGTGCCCGAAACACTCAAAAACCGCCGCCTGATTTCGCTGGATATGGGCGCGCTGATTGCGGGCGCAAAGTATCGCGGTGAATTTGAGGAACGCCTGAAAGCGGTTTTGAAAGAAGTGGTATCGGCGGAAGGCGATATCATTTTGTTTATCGACGAACTGCACACCGTGGTGGGCGCGGGCGCCACCGAAGGCGCGATGGACGCCAGCAACCTGCTGAAGCCCATGCTGGCGCGTGGCGAACTGCATTGCATTGGCGCCACCACTATCAACGAATATCGCAAGTACATCGAGAAAGACGCGGCCTTGGAACGGCGCTTTCAGCCGGTGATGGTGGATGAACCCAGCGTGGAAGAAACCATCAGCATCTTGCGCGGCTTGAAAGAACGTTACGAAGTACACCACGGCGTGCGCATCAAGGATTCCGCCATTATTGCAGCCGCCACGCTCTCCCATCGCTACATCAGCGATCGCTTCCTGCCGGACAAGGCCATTGACCTGATTGACGAAGCGGCGTCCAAAATTCGCATGGAAATTGACAGCATGCCGCAGGAACTGGATGAAATTTCGCGTCACCTGATTCAACTCGAAATCGAACAGGAAGCCTTAAAAAAAGAACACGACGAAGGTTCCCGCGAACGCTCGGCAAAACTGGAGTCGGAAATTGCGGATTTGCGCCGCCAGAAAGACGAACTGGAAACCCGCTGGAAACGGGACAAAGAGGAAATCCAGATCATCCAGCGCGTGAAGGAAGACATCGAGCGGATCAAGATTGAGATTGAGCAAGCCGAACGCGACGCCGACCTGGCCCGTGCCGCCGAGTTGAAATACGGACGCTTGCCGGAACTGCAACGTGTATTGCAGGACGAGGAAGGCAAGCTGGGCAACGGCAAACGCAGCGATGACGACAAAATGATGCTGAAAGAAGAAGTGGACGAGGAAGACATCGCCGAAATTATCAGCCGCTGGACCAACATTCCGGTTTCCAAGCTGGTGGAAAGCGAGATCGACAAGCTGCTGCGCATGGAAGATTTCCTGCACAACCGGATTATCGGTCAGGATCGCGCGGTAGGCGTGGTTTCTGAAGCCGTTCGCCGGGCGCGGGCTGGCCTCAGCGATCCGAACCGCCCCATCGGCGCGTTCATGTTTTTAGGCCCGACAGGTGTCGGCAAAACTGAACTCACCAAGGCACTGGCCGAATATCTCTTCAACGATGAGAACGCCGTGGTTCGGATTGACATGTCCGAATACATGGAGAAGCACGCCGTGGCCCGTTTGATTGGCGCGCCTCCCGGCTATGTGGGCTACGAAGAAGGCGGGCAACTGACCGAAGCCGTTCGCCGCAAGCCCTACAGCGTGGTGCTGTTTGACGAAATCGAAAAAGCGCACCCGGATGTTTTCAATGCCCTGTTGCAAGTGCTGGATGAAGGCCGCCTGACGGATTCCAAAGGCCGGACGGTGGACTTTAAAAACACCGTGATTATTCTCACCAGCAATATCGGCAGCCCGATGATTCTGGAAGCGCGGATGAAAGCCAGCATGGGCCAGATGGAACCCGAAGAGATCACCCGCGAGCGTGTAATGGATGAAGTTCGCACGCACTTCCGGCCTGAATTTTTGAACCGGCTCGATGACATTGTATTCTTTGAAGCGCTGCGCCCGGAAGATCTGCGCCAGATTGTCGATATTCAACTAAACCGTCTGCGCAAGTTGTTGGCCCAACGAAACATCACGATTGACTTAACCAACGATACCAAAGAACTGCTGGGCACGTTGGGCTACGATCCGGTGTATGGTGCGCGTCCGCTGAAGCGGGTGATTCGCAAGCATCTCGAAAACCCGCTGTCCAATATGCTGCTGAAAGGCGAGTTTAAGGACGGCGATCACATTCTGGTGGAAATGGATCCCAACAATCCGGATCAATTAACGTTCAGCAAAAGCGAAGGCAGTGCGGCCACCACCGAATCCAGACAAAGCGCCGGGCCAAAAAAGTTGAAAGCAGGATCGTAAGCCCATGATTGAAGTCACCCGCCTCAACGGCAGCATTTATTTCATCAACCCGGACATGATTTTGCTGATGGAAGCCACGCCGGATACGGTGATTACGCTGACTAACAACGAAAAGGTGATGGTGCGCGAAACCACCGATACCATTATTGATCGGTTTATCACCTTGAAGCGCCACATTGCCTGCGAATTGCCTGAGGTTAAAATCCACTAACCTTCATCAGCTTGCTGCTTGTCATTCCCGCGAAAGCGGGAATCCATTTCTAGCCATTTATCCAATACTTTCCATCGTAGACCTGTGTTACATTTGCTCGACACAGGCACAATGGATTCCCGCTTTCGCGGAAATGACAAGGAAAGCTGGACAGAACAGAAGTGACGAAACAGGAATGTCATAAAGGTCGAGAATGACAAAGAGGACAGGAGTAACGTACAGACGGGATTAACAGAAGAGAGAGGGATTGCGTATGGTGTCTTGCACAGCCAATGATTACGAGTTTCCACCACTGCCCTTGCAAGAGTGGAAAGACACCAAGGATACCCTGCACCTGTTTGCGCAAATCATCGGCAAAATTCGCCTGCACCAGCATCCAAAGCTGAACCATTGGTGGCATGTCACGCTGTATCCTTCATCCGTCGGGCTTACCAGCGGACGCATCCCATACTGCGGTCACGGTTTTGAAGTGGAATTTGACTTCATCGAACACCAGTTGAAAATTCGAACCGATGACGATAAAACCCGGCAGTTCTCACTGGAAAACGTATGCGTTGCCGATTTTTACAAGCAAACGTTTGACGCATTGCACGCACTAAATATCGATGTGCCTATCTACCCGCATCCGTATCTTGTCCAATTCAGCCAGATTCCTTTTGCGGAAGACACCGTGCATTGCGCGTACAACACAACCTATGTCGGACGCTATCACCAGGCCTTGAACTCAATCGCTTCTGTTTTTGAAGAGTTTCGAGGGCGTTTTTCCGGCAAGTCTACCCCGGTTCAGCTTTACTGGCACAGCTTCGATCTGGTGGTCACACGGTTTTCAGGCCGTTCAGCCCCGCCTCGCACTGAAGGCACCAACGTAGATCAGGAAGCCTACTCGCATGAAGTCATCAGCTTTGGCTTTTGGCCGGGCGATGAAACTTTTATGGAGCCTGCGTTTTACTCGTACACCTACCCGGAACCCCAGGGACTCACCACGATGGCCTTAAAGCCGGAAAGCGCTTTCTGGCAGCCCATGCGAAACAGTCACATGTCCCTGCTGCGATACGAAGACATGCGCCGAAGCAGCAACCCCAAGGCCACACTGCTGGATTTCCTGGAAAGCGCTTACCAGATAGGCACCCAAAAAGCGGAGTGGCCAATTGAAAATTTAAAGCATCAGGCTGTTTATTAATTACAACTCAATCGGAATGTCTTCGATTTTCTTGCCTTCCCGCTCAAGTTGCTCTACAAACTCTCTCAGGTTACGTATATAAGCTTCCGGTTTCAGATATTGAAAGCTATCCTGAGCATCCAGCAACTCTTTTTCCAGGCGCATAAATTTATCCTTGGCCCTGATGACAGGCTCCGCCTCTAAGCGTTCTTTCTCTTTTCCATACCTGGTCAACTGCTTTCGGATATCAACGAGGCTCTGGCCCGTCATAAACAAGGTTCTCAAATTCTGGTTTTTCAGAGCTGATAAAAACATCTGATACTTCTCCCCTTCAGCTCGCCACTTGGAGAAATCCAGTTTATAAGTGTCATGCCAAAAACGCCGCCCGGTTTCCTGGGTTAAAAGCACGCCACATAGCAATTCTTCCCCTTTCACATTCATAGGCGTCCAGCCATAGGCCCGCTCCGGACTCCTGTTTTTCTTGCTGGCCAAATCATTCGCAACATCCGAAAACGCGCTTTTGGGGCTCACCTTGCGAATTTTTCGAGTTTCCGGTGTCTCGATATAACGGTAAACACCGGCAAAGCGTGGTCCAATCGCAAAAGTTAAACCATTAAGCGACATACAGAAACCGTTTCCAATCAAACATGGCGAATATGAAACCCCTTGTGCAGATTACCCCTTTCGAGAATTTTCCAACAAACCGGATTGCAAGTCCAGACGTCCGTAAAAATGGCCGGAGCCATCACCCGCGCCTAGTCCAACCCGCACCAACGGCGTGCCGCCGCCAGCCAGGCGGAGAATCTCGCCTGCCATTTTGTCCGCCAATCAGACAAAGCCAGCTTGTTTTTTGGAGGTTCGGGCTGAACTGCTTCCCGGTAAAAGTGCTTTAAATACGCATTGGTCTTCATGCTTTGGTAAATATCCGAAGCCGCTTTCGGATCGAGCTTATGGAGCCGATCCAGCTGTGTTCCAAGCTCTCGAAGAACAGGCAGAACCGCATTCTCCCGCTCCCGGTAAATGGGATCATTCATCGCGGAAAAATCCCTGGAACTGGCCCGATGCACTTCACGCAAGTACTCAACACAATGCTTGACCGTTAATTCAATCAGCTTCGCCCGCATTGTCGGAATTTCAAACCGGCTAATCTGGCTGGCTACCCGGTACAGGGCTTCCATATCCCTTGAATCCATTGATTTTATCAACTCAAGCGCCTCAAAAACAGTGGCATCAGAGAGTTTTCCAGGCAGACGCCCTTTGAAGGCAACCGGCTTGCCATAAGATGGCGTGATTGAAGAAACCGAGGCAATCATCCGAAACTCCTGATTCTGGACTTGTCTAACCATTCTTGTGACATGATTACTCCAAACCGTCCGCCCCGGTCAACAAGTCCGGGCGCAAAAGGCGGGTTTTTTCCAGGGCTTGGGCATGCCGCCATTTCTCAATGGCCGCATGATTGCCGCTCAACAGCACATCCGGCACCTTCAAGCCTTTATATTCCGCCGGGCGCGTGTAATGCGGATAATCCAGCAGGCCATCATAAAACGAGTCCGCCTCGACCGAGGAGAATTTCTGCACCGCCCCCGGAATCAAACGCGCCACCGCATCGACGATGCACAGCGCGGGCAGCTCGCCCCCCGTCAGCACGAAATCCCCGATGGAAACTTCCTCGATTTGTGGAATGAGCTGCTTGATGCGCTCGTCAAAGCCTTCGTAGTGCCCGCACAACAGCACCACCTGCCTGCATTGCGAAAGCTCCAAGGCAAACGCATGATCGAAGCGCCGTCCGGCGGGAGAGGTCATCAGCACTCTGACCGGTTCGGCCAGCGGCAGCAGGCTTTGAAAGGTATCGTCAATCGGCTGGCAGGAAAGCACCATGCCGCTGCCCCCACCAAACGGGCTGTCATCCACCTTGCGATGCGGGTCGGTCGTGAAATCGCGAAAGTTGACGGCCTCCACCTCAATCACGCCGTTTTTTTGCGCACGGCCAATGATGCTTGCCGAGGCGTAGGCGTCAATGATTTCAGGAAACAGGGTGAGAATACTGAATTTCATATGTAGACTCCACGCAAGATTGTATCCGCAGGGCATGTTCCTGCCCTGCACCGACCCTATTGTTCGAGTCGATCGGGGGGTGACGGGAGTGTTGGACATGGCGAGGAAATCGCTGAGGAGATCGATGGAAATCGTTTTATTCTCCAGGCTCACATTGGGGAAAAAATGCTCAACCAGCGGAATCACGACCGTCTGCGTCGAACCTTCTAACTGAATTTCCAAAAAATCGGAACCGCCGGATGACAGCAAATCTTTCACCATCCCGCGCGATCGGCCCGTCTGGGCATCCACCACCGTCAGGCCAATCAAGTCATCCGCCCAGTATTCACCCTCATCCGGTTCGGGCAAGTCGCTCATCAGGGCAAACAACGTGGCGCCCAGCAAGGGTTCTACTGCCGTGCGACTGGGGAACTCCTCAAAATGCACCAGCACAAACGGCCCCTGCCGCTTGGCCAATTGAACCTTGACCTTCTGCTGTTCGCCGGTTTTGGGATGCTTCAAAATCAGCGTCTTGACCGTACCGACCCATGCCGGATCATCCGCCGCCGGACGCACCTTGACATCGCCACGGATACCGTGACAGGCGACAATTTTCCCAATCCGGATTTTGTCGGACGTCATCGCTTACGTGCTGATGCTTTTGACGACGCCGTCTTCAACAATCATTTCGGCGTTCATCAGCCTGTCGTAAATGTTATCGCCCACCTTCACTTCGACAAAGTTTTCGAGAATGCCGGTGACAATGAAATTGCCGTTTTCAATCTTGTCCAGGTTACCCAGTTCGGACGAAACCTGCATCTTGAGCGAGGCCAACTGGTTGCGCTTTTGCTGGGCCTCCTGATTGAGCTGTTGCAATTGCTTTTGCACGCTTTGGCCCTGCTGCGCCATCTTTTCCAGTTGCTGCAACGAGTGCTGGTACTTGGCTTCCAGTTGTTGCAGCTGGGTGTCAATCAGCTTCAGTTCGTTGTCCAGTTCGCCCTTGGCCCGTTCCCGAAACTTGTCCGTCACCAGGGTTTTCACGGTCACCTGGCGCTTCAATTGAACATTCTGGGACGCATCGTTGCTCATAGTGTCTGGGGATCCTTCATTGGGTCGACGAGATGATTGTGCAGCCTATTGTACCAAAAGCACAGCCGACACAAAACGCGGGTTGGCCTCAAGAGGCTAAATCAATGAGAAATCCGTCGCCTGCTGACGAAGCGCCTCAACAATGACCTCATCCTGCTTCAGCAGGTCACTTTTTCCGATTTGTTCCGGCGTCCACGTTGGTGCCCCTTCTAATTGCAGCGCACCACCCCGACGCAACCTCAAAATCTCCTGCACCTGCGGCATCGCTTCATCCGCAATGGCAGCCAGCGTTGTTCCACTCAGCACCGCTAGTGCGGCGGCGACACCCAGACCTTCTCCCAGCAAGGCGTTGTGCTGGACAATCCGGCCTGTTCCTTGCCCGATGCGGGTTTCTCGGGAGACATGCCCGCTTCCTTGCATTCGGCCAG
>CAZXUP010000053.1:0-358 GCA_964643815.1 uncultured Vampirovibrionales bacterium | reverse complement strand
CGATAAAACCAAAATTCTGTAGTCCAGGCCCCAGAGGCAGCGCGACATCCAAGCCCACGTTAAAAACGGGCTTCGGCAGATGTTCGCCCGGAAAAGCCTTCCAGATCTGCGCACCCCGCAGATCTAACCAGTAAGAGAACGTCCCGACCGACTTTTCGGGAGCCACACCACCTTCTATGGTTTTCCGAGCTGTCATGTTCTCCCGGGAAAACAGTGTGAGCGTCTGGCGCACATACAGTTCTTCGGGCGCAATTACCTTGGCCTGCCCAAACCCGGCGCGCTCTTGCAGGTAACGCTCAAATTGCGCCATCTCCTCCAGAAACTCCGCCGAAATCGGTCCACCCTGAGACATCGCGAT
>CAZXUP010000052.1:9347-13245 GCA_964643815.1 uncultured Vampirovibrionales bacterium | reverse complement strand
AACGAAAGCTGTCCGTTCCGAAGCGTTGAACGGTCTGGGCTGGGCGGGGTACAAAAAAGCCTTGCACGAACAGCAAGCAGGCGATGAAAATTCTGCGCGCAAAAGCCTGCAGGCTGCGGGGCAGGCGTTTGGCCAGGCAAGCCAGCTCAATCCATCGTTGGCGCCCGCGTGGGCGGGATTAGGGCATGTCGCCCTGCTGGAAGGCTTGCCCCAGGATGCGGAAAAACATATCAAAAAAGCCGTCCGGCTTGCACCAAACAACCTGACCGCCCAATTGGCGCAGGCCACCTTGCTGCTGGCCAGGCAAAAACCCGAAGAGGCGCTGCAGATTCTGTACGGTATCAAGAAAACCACGACGCATGAGCCGGAGGTATACCTGTTGCTGGCGCAGGCATCGCTGGATACCGATAAGATTGACGATGCCATTATCAACCTCAAGCAATTGCTGGCTTTCGTGCCGGATCATACGGGCGCTTTAAGGCTGCTCAGCCAGTCGTATGAGCGCAAAATGAAACCGGCGGATGCCGAGCAAGTGCTGCAAAAAGCCATTGTATTAAACCCGGATGACCGCACCTCGGTTGAGGCGCTACTAAAAATTTATGAGCAACGGGGTGAAACCGAGCGTGGTGTGTTGCTATTGAAAACGCTGTTGAAAAATCGGCCCGGGCAGGTTGCCTATGGACGCGCGTTGCTCGAACGCCTGGGTAAATTGGGTCGCTGGAGCGAAGCGTACCAGGAAGGGACATTGATTCTTGAGCCTGTCTTGGCGAGCGGTGCTTCTGAGGCGGAGTTGAGCGAGCTGGCCGGGCTGTTTGCACAAACAGTCTATCAGCAAGGAAAAGGGCTGTTGGATCGCAGGGAGCTGCTCAATGAGCCTGCCGTTCAGCGTGCGAAAGTCTACACGCTTGGACAGGCGGAAAAGCAGATTGCCAACGAGGAATTGGCCTTGCCGGAGCGCCTGAATGTGCTGTTGCTGGATCCGCTGGCGAAGTTGCCGCCATTGCCCGAAGCTTTTGAACCCGGAGCAGCGGATTTGCGGATCGCTTTGCAAGTGGCGTATCTGGAAGGAACCCCTGCGTTATATGAGCGTTTGCTGACGATGGCAAAAACCTCGGATAATCCCATCGAATGCGCGGATGCGCTGTATCGTCTTGGCGATTATCGAGGCGCGCAAGCGCTGGTGAATGAGGTTTTGGCTGCCAATCCGTCTGCGCCCCAGGCGTTGGATCTGCAAGGTCGGATTGGTGTTTCGCTCAAAAACCTGGAAGAACAACTGGCGTCTTTGGCGTTGTTGCCACGCAAGATTTCGGATTCGTATTGGGAACGCGCGGCGGGTGAAGTCTTAAAATTGGGAAGCGGTGACTGGAAAACCCATGCCCGGTTGGCGGATGGTTTGGAGAGGCGGCGTCATCCCGAGCTGGCGCTAATTCATCAAATGCTGGCGGCGCAGTATGCTCCGACGCCGAAAGAGAAAGAACGCTGGCTGCAAAAAGTCAGCAGAACAACCCGCGCCCTGGATAAAACGTCGAACAAAGAGTCTCAACGCTAAAGTTTGGCCAGGCGTTCATCTTCGCTGTTGAGGCTGTTCTCGCCTTCGACCTGTTGGACATAGGGCAATGAGACAATGAAGCGGGTGAGTTTGTCGGGCTCGCTTTCCGCCCAGATTTTGCCGCCGTGCAGTTCGACAATACGGCGCGAGATGTACAGTCCCAGGCCGGTGCCAATTTGTTTGAATTTGCGCGAGAGGGAATAGTATTTGTCGAACACGCGGGGCAGGTCTTCGGGTGCAATTCCCTTGCCCTCGTTGCAGATTTCAACCAGCAGGCTATCCGATTGTTCGGCACGGATGCTGACTCGGATGGGGGCTTCTTTTTTGCCGTAACTCAGTGCGTTTGAAATGAGGTTATGAAAAACCCGTTTGAGCTGCATCGGATCGATCCAGGCGTCCGGCGTATTGAGTGCGGCGTTCAGTTCCAGGGCGACACCTTTTTTTTCGGCCAGGGGTTGCAGGTTGCCCATCACGTCCTTCACCAGGTTGGCCAGTTGCATGCGCTGACGATACAGCGTGACGTGGGAAGATTCCAGTTTGTAAAACAGCAACGTCACATTCACCATGTCCAACAGGTCTTGCACACTGTCTTTGGCGCCAGTCAGCAGGCGTTTCTGCTCTTCGGTCACCGGTCCGTTTTTGCCGGAACTCAAGGTTTCAAGCACCATCTGCTGGGCCAGCAGCGGGGTTTTCAAATCATGGGTGAGCGTGGCGACATAGGTTTCTTTCACCCGCTCCAGTTCTTTGCTGGTGGAAATATCACCCAGAACGCAGATAAAGCCTGCTTCTTTTTGATTGTTGCGTTCCTGGTGAAACCGGGATGCGTTTAAGCGCAAGGTTTTTGCATTGCCGTCCGGTGCGCTCACAATGCGTGTTTCCAGCACTTCGGGCAGATCGGCGGCAAATTGTTCGCTGGTGCACAATAAAAAAGAAAGCTCCCGGCACTTTTGCAGGTTGGGGCATTGGCACTGAAACAGATCAAAAAACGTCTTGTCTGCTAATGCGGTTTCATCCTGCTCAAGCCAGTTGCGTACCACCGGGTTTGAAATGCTGAGTTGGAGTTTGTCATCCAGCAACAAAATGCCATCGGGCGAGGCCTCAAAAATAGTTTCAAACTGTTTGTGGGCCTCTTCCAGTTCCGACTTGTGACGACGACTGCTCAGGACGATCAGGGTTAGCAGAAACAGGATCATCAGGCCGCCGCTCCATAAGCTGGTGCGTTGCAGCAGTAAACTTTCGGAAGAAGCCTGTACGGGGTTTAGTTGCAAAATCCAGGGTTGCCCGGCGACATTAAAAGGAAGCTCGGAAACGGTCGGGCTTTTGGGGTTAATGTTGACCTGCTGAAACAGCTTGGTGCCCGCCGGATCGATGAGCTGGACCTGATATTGCGACAGCGACTTTCCGTAGGGCTGCCAGAGGCGCTCCAACGAAATTTCCCCGGCGGCAAAGCCCAAAAATTCGCCATTGCTTCGATACACAGGGATAAACGCCCAAAAGCTTTTGGGGTGATTGAGGAAGGGTAGCAGCCGAGAGGTTGTGGGGCTTTGGGAAGTTTTGGCATGCGCCAGCGCCTCGGCTAAAGGTTTTTCTTTGGCCATGGAGTAGCCATACAAGCCTGTGTTTTCGGGAGACGAGGGGTAAACCTGCCGGATCGTCAGTGAGGGATCGATAAAGAACAAGCGCTGAAAGCCGTGCAGGGTGGCCGTGATGGATTTTCCGTATTGCTGGAAATCGTAGTGGTTGATGTCGGTGAAATTCTGATAAACAACTTTCAGCGCCACCAGTGCGGTGACGTGTTCTTCCAGCGATGACTGCACCTGGGCTTCCAGACGTTCAGCCGTTAAGGTTTCCCGGTAGCGTTCATCCTTGTAAAAGCCCTGCACCAGCAACGCATCCATCAGGCTCATGGCAATCAGCCCGACAATAAAAAGAAGAACAAGTTCTTTACGCGCAAGCAGACGTTTTGCAAAGGACATGGTGGGAAGCTACTGGTTGGGGAAAACAGGTCCATTATACATAGTGCAACCGCTTTTGAGAAATCAGCCGACTGGCGAAATTAATCGCAGGTCCCCGGGCCGGTAATCAGGCGGGTGCCCTGCTGGCGGGTGAAGTAGGTCCAGAACCACTGAAACATCACCAGAAACTTGTTGTCAAACCCAATCAGGTAAAAAAGATGGATGAAGGCCCAGATGAGCCAGGCGATAAAGCCTGTGAAATGAAAACGTCCCAAATCCGCGATTGCTTCGCGCATGCCGATGACAGCCAGACTGCCCGGATCGCGGTAGTAAAATGGTTGCAGGGTCTTTCCCTTGAGATGGTGCAAGATAAACCTGGCTGCGTATTGCCCTT
>CAZXUP010000052.1:0-9337 GCA_964643815.1 uncultured Vampirovibrionales bacterium | reverse complement strand
TGCTGGATGGCAACCGTGGCGACACCCGGCAGCGGCTGTCCGTTTTCCGTATGGGAAAAATTGGCCAGATCGCCGATGACGAAGATTTCGGGATGGTTGGGGAGTGACAAGTCGGGATTAACCGGAACCCGTCCGCTGCGGTCGGTGGCGCATCCCGTTTTGTGGGCCAGCATGTCGCCCAGTGGCGACGCCTTGACGCCAGCGGCCCACAATACGTTTGCTGCCCGGATGGTTTCAACTTTTTCTCCCTGCTGAACGGTTAAGGTATGGTGATCCAGTTGCGTAACGGATGTGCCTGCCCGCACCATGACGCCCAGTCGTTTTAGAGCGTTTTCGGCGCTTTGGGATAAATCTTCCGGGTATGTGCCGAGGATTCGCGGAGACGCTTCGATCAAAATAATGCGGCTGCTGTTGCAATCGATGTGTTTGAATTCTTGTTGCAAAGTTAGCCGGGTCAGTTGCGCCAGCGCACCGGCCAGTTCCACACCGGTCGGTCCACCGCCGACAATGACGAATGTCATCAGTTCTGTACAGCGTTGCGGATCGGTTTCCCGTTCGGCGGTTTCAAATGCGGAGAAAATCTGTCGCCGGATGTTAATGGCATCTTCCACGGTTTTGAGGCCCGTTGCTTTTTCAACCCATTCCGGATGTTGGAAGTAGTGCGGCTGGCTGCCAGCGGCTAAAATCAGGGTGTCGTAAGCAACCGGTTTTTCTTGAGATTGGAGGCTGATTTGTTTTGTTTCGGGGTGCAGATCAATGACCTCATCCATCCAGACCTGAATGTTATTGGCCTCTCTCAAAATAAAGCGCAGCGGCGCAGCGATATCGCCTGGTGACAGGCTGCCGGTTGCGATTTGGTATAGCAAGGGTTGAAACAGGTGAAAATTCCGTTTGTCAATCAGCGTGACGTCAACCGGCTGGTTGATGAGTTTTCGGGCTGCATAGAGCCCACCAAAGCCGCCGCCGACAATCACAACATGCGGCTTTTTTTCGGAGCGTGTTGACATGTCATTTCCTTTTGCTGGCGATTTTATCTATGCCACATCCCGGTCCGCTTGAGTAGTCCCTTGATGGCCTATATCTCATCGAAGACCCGTTGTATTCCCCAAATTTACAATTCCATTTTAGGGCTGTTTTTGACACAATGGCATGGGTTAGTTTGATATTCTGGCGGAGTTTATCGGATGCAGTTGAGACAACGAACGGAACGCGGCCATACACAAATCGATTGGCTGGATAGCTATCATACGTTTTCGTTTGGCGAGTATTACGATCCGGCGCACATGGGCTTTGGCGACCTGCGCGTCATTAACGATGATCGGGTCAAGCCGGGTGGCGGGTTCGATACGCATGGCCACCGGGACATGGAAATTGTGACCTACATTCTGGAAGGCACACTGGCCCACAAGGACAATATGGGAAACGGTTCGTTAATCCAGCCGGGCGATGTCCAACGGATGACGGCCGGGACCGGTGTGCTGCACAGTGAGTTCAACCCGTCCGAAACCGATCCGGTGCATCTGCTGCAAATCTGGATTAAGCCCGAAGCCAAGGGCTTGTCTCCCGGTTACGAACAGCGTTCGTTTATGGTGGCAGACAAAAACGGGCGATGGTGCCTGATTGCATCACGGGATGGCCGTGATGGTTCGGTGACGGTGCATCAGGATGTTGCAATCCAGGCGACGATTTTGACGATAAACCAGCAACTGGCGTATGAGCTTTTGCCGGAACGCATGGCTTGGGTTCAGGTGGCGCGCGGGGTGGTGCAAGTCAACGATAGGCTCCTGGAAGCCGGGGATGCGGTTGCCGTCACCGAGATCGGTTTGTTGACGCTGGAAGGCATGAGCCGAGAAGCGGAAGTGTTGCTGTTTGATTTGCGGCAACACTAATTTTTTTGTACGGTCAGTTGAGAACCCGTAAACTGTGCTTGTACGAGCGGCAAGCCAAACACGCGAAGTGCGAGTTTTTCCGAGAATAATTTTGCGCCTTCGGGGGTTAAGTGCCGTGGATCGGCGAACAAACCACCCTCGCTTTCTGTTTGCCAGGGTGGCAATTCCTGGTTGAGATTGATAACGTGAACCGGTTCTTTTGCCAGCAGTTTCGACAGACCTTGTTGATATGCCCGGTTCAGTTTGGATTGGGCGAACACTTTGACAAACGCCGGATGATTGGGCCAGGTGACCAGGACAACCGGAATTTTTTGCTGTCTGCAATAAGCCAGTAGCATGGCGAGCTTGTCGAAATTCACTTCTTGTTGCGAAGCAATATAATATTTCCGGGCTTCTTCCACGCTGATGACGATGCCGTCCGGGGTGGTCATGTGCGGGCTTTGTTCTTTCGGATACCAGCCTTTTTCGGTCATGATTGGATCAATATTGATGGATGGCGTCCGGCTGGCAGCCTGGGTTCCTTCAAAGTCCAGTGTGCTGTTTAGAGCAGCTTCTGCGTTGGCGGCGGACGCATGCAGGACCGGCAGGTTTTTGAGTTTGCCGCTGACCTTATTCAACACATTGAGCGGTGAAAACGTAAAACGATACTGATGCAAACTGCTGAACGAGGAGAGCAGCAGTTCTTGTTTGACGTTCCATGCCAAGTAGGGGTTGGAAAGATAAGCGTTTGCCAATGCCGGGTCTTTTTCGATGAGTGAGCGATAATACAAGGCGGGCAGATAATACAGGCTGGCGTCTTTTTCCTGAATGGAGGGGCTGAGTTCGACGAGCACCATTTTGGGCTTGCCGTAACGGTGCGTGTGCATTTGCAGGTAGGCCAACATGACATCGTAGCGGTTGTTGGGTAGGCCCAGGTTGAAGCTGTTGATGGGCTGTCCACTTGCTTGTTCAAACACGCTGGTAATAAACCCGTTGTTGGTTTGCGAGGTGCCCAGAAATAGCACATCCAGTTTTTCAGGGTGCGCTTGTTTCAGCATGTCCAGCTTGGTGGGCAAAAAGTTGCCGTAGCTGAAGTTGAATTTTCTGTTGAGCGGTGACAACGTGACGCCAATGGTGAACACGGCGTTCAAAACAAAAAAGGCAAGCACGCCCAGTAATATGGGGCGGATGGATGGATGAATTTTTTGAAGTGTGTTGATCATATTCTTGCTTTTTTTTCTTAAAACTGAAAGTAAATAAATTGCTGCGATGAACTACCGCCGAGGGTAAACAGGAAATACAGAAAAACGCTGTAAGCGGTGGCAATGGCAGCTTCCTTGAAAATGGGTTGTTTAAGTCGTGGATGCAGGTATCGAATGAGTGCGTGAAACGTGAGGAATAAGATCACCATCAACAATGCGGTTTCGGTTGAAATAAATGTGGTGCCTTGTTCGACGGTACTGGTCTGCTCGGCCAGTTCTTTCATCGCAAACGGGTTCCACATCGTCGAAAGCATATGGGTTGCATCGTTAAAAGTTTGCGCTCTGAAAAACACGCGGGTGAGGCAAACCGCATGGAATGTCATAAAAATTGCGCCGATGGTAGGCAGAAGTTGGTTAATACCTGTCGCCTTACCCGTTTTGTAGAGGCACAGAAACAGGCCGTTCAGCAGGCCCCAAATCACGAAATTCCAACTGGCCCCATGCCAGAGGCCACCCAGTCCCATCGTGATAAACAGGTTGCGGTAGGTGTTGAATTTTCCGTTGCGGTTGCCGCCCAGCGGAATGTACAGATAATCTTTCAGCCAGCGTGAGAGCGAGATGTGCCAGCGTGTCCAGAATTCGGACATGTTGCGTGCAAAATACGGCGCGTTGAAATTTTCAGGCAGCGTGTAACCCATCATCAGGGCCGATCCTTGGGCCATTAAAGTGTAGCCGAAGAAGTCGCAAAACAGTTGGATGCTGAAACTGTAGACGGCTACCCAGCTTGTATTAAAGGCTTGCAGATCGGGGTTTCCGAAAATTGTGTTGACGTACACCCCAATCAAATCGGCCACGAATACTTTGAGGAAAAAGCCGGTGCAGAATTTGTGAATGCCTTGGACCAGGCGTTCGATGTCGAATGCCGGGTTCTGATCAAACTGGTGCAGCAGTTCCTTGGCGCGTACAATCGGCCCGGCAATCAAATGCGGGAAAAAGGCGACATAGGTGGCAAAGCGGATGAACGAACGATCCGGCTTTTCGTCGCCTCGATAGACCTCAATCAGGTAGCTGATCAGCACAAAATTGGTGAACGAGATGGCCAGTGGCAGGAAGATATCAAATTGCACATGCGATGCGGGCAAGCCAAAAAATTGGAGAATGATGTCGGTGGTGTGGGCAAAAAAGTTGGCGTATTTAAAATAGGCGAGCAACGCCAGTTCGGTGGTGATACCGAAAATCAGCAGGTGTTTTTTGTAGTGGGGCCAGCGCACCATGGCCCGGCTCAGCCAATAAAAATACAGCGAATCCGCAAAAATCAGCGGCCCGTACATCAGTCCGTGGGGGGGGCTCCAGCTCATGTAAAACACATAGCTGGCCGCCAACAGCAGAGGTACCCGAAAGCGTGCCGGAAGCTTCCAGTACAAAAGCACCGTGCAGGCGAGAAACAGGATATAAAGAGGGCTACTGAACAGCATAAGCTAAGGTTTTAAGTGGTGTAAACGACCGCTAGTTCAATAAAACCCCTCAATCCAGCCAATTGCTGTTCTTTATATTAAAAAAACATTCAATAAGAAAGTCTTTAGCCCAACGGGTGCTTGTAGGCGGCGTTAATCAGCAAGCAGCCGCACAGCACCGATGCGCCTGTGACGACCAAAGCGGCGAGATAAATGTCCAGCATGGCCCTACCCTCCCAAGTGTTGTGCAAACCAGTATAAGCAATTGCTTGTGGCGCAACTATTACCGAGTCGAGCAATCTCAAAAATCAACCGGCTGTCGGGCAATGGATGAATGTGTGGGGCGCAATCCCTCGATGGGTTAGGTTCAAAATAAGACGGCTTGCCGATTGCCCACGGTGTTGGTTGCGTTACGATTTGGTTGCGCTGCCCACAAAAGCATACAGGCGCGTATTAAGGTCAGATAAGAGAGGGAGGAGCTGCCATGGCAGAGGTTCGTGATATCGAAGTGAAAGAAACGATTGATCGCGCTCGTGCGGTTGAGGTGTTGAAAAAATGGTTGGAAGCGGTTGAGCGCAAACAGGATGTGGATGTGCGCGTCGAAGGAAAGTCGTTTAATATTCCGGCGACTGCCTTCGAGAAAGGTCGTTTTCGGGTGGAATACGAAATTGAAGAGGGCGAATATGAGTTTGAAGTCAGCTTGAAATGGCGTTGATGGCTTCCAACTCCTGAGCCGCAGTTTGGTTTTTTCAAAATCCCGCCGTCTGTGTTTTGCGGATGGCGGTGTTTTGATGGCGGCGTAACGGATTCTGAGCGGGTATTTTCCAGCAGATGGGGGAAGCCCGATTGGGGCGCCTGTCACCTTGGTGCTTGGCGGGGTGCTCTGTATCGTCGGTGGGCTTCTGTTTATTCCGAAAGTGGCTCAGTTCAGAGCGTTGGCTTGCCCAACCCCTGTGCGGATGAAGCTTGGGGCACGTATTGAACCGGAAAAGCCGGAACGGGTCCTGAAATAAACAGGAAAAATAAAAGGCCGGGCAAGAGCCGCGGCCTTTGGACTGGTTAAAGTAGTCTCTATATGGTCGATGGGATTGAAATTTATCCCGACTGTTTGTCGGCGCTTTGTTTTTGCTGGCGCTTTTGTTTCCATTCGGCTTTGCATTGGTTTCTTGCGCTTTCCCATTGCTGCATCTGCTCAGCGCTCAGCACTTGTTGCATCAGGGCCTTGCGCTTGCCTTGCATAGCCTCACGTTGCTGCTTCAGCTCTGTTTTTAACTGACTGCGTTTGGCTTCACTGGCTGGATCGTTCTTGTCCAGCGCCCGCAGTTCCTGAAACTTGGTTTTCATACCTTCAAATTCGGCCTTGTTCTGCTCTTTGGAAGCTTGGTGAAGCTCTTTCAGCTTGGCTTTTTGTTCATCCGAAATGTTCAGTTTTTTCATGGCCTCGCATTTGTGGGCCATGCGATGTTTTTTATGGCCTGCTGCGCTATGTTTCTGGGTGGCTGGTGTGGCAGAATCGGTTGCCGGGCTGCCGTTTTCGGCAATGGCGAGTCCGAAAGCGCCAATGACGGCCAGGCTGACTGCGAGAGATTGGATACGGTACTTGCTCAGGTTTTTCATAATTACTCCATTTCACTGCTGCTTGCGTATATAACGCTCTTTTGAGGCGTTGCACTATCTCTATACTCGGCTCAGCTCCAAAAAGTTTCAGCTGAATTTCATGTTTTTCACTGAAGGGCTTCTGCTTGAACTGGCCTGCTTTTCAACCAATGATAATAGGCTTTCCCTTTGAGTGATTTGGGATTGAAGGCAATGATCTCGTGGCAGACGTTTTGACTGTTGGCGCTTTGCACTTTGTAAAAGTAATCACCTGCACCCATGTTAAATGTGACAAGCCCGTTTTGGGCGGCTTGCTCCGCACGCAGGCTCATACCAATCAGCCCGGGTGCATATTCGGCGTGTAAGCCGCTGTTGATGGTTAAAAGCCAGTAAAATATTTTGTCGGAAACAACGCCCATACTCATATTGACGGTCTCGCCACCCATGATCAGCCTGTCCAGAACGAGTTGTCCTTTTGGGTGCAACGCTTTCGCCCAGTGGATAATAAAACTCCGTTCTTCGGGTGCGTTAAAGTAACTGTCTCCCGCTTTTTCACTCCAATACGCAATGTGATGTTTAAAAAGTTCCTCAAAAAACGGTTCGATTTCGTCTGCGTGGTTTATCGGGACTAGCGTTGGGTTAAGTTCTTCTCCCCGGCGGCGCTTTTTCTTCAGGCTTTTACGCCCGTTGTGGCTCAGGCTGCTCAGGTAGGCCTCAAACCCGCCGCTGAGATCAATCATATGCTCGACCGGGGCTGGGCGCTGAATTACCGGGTATTCGCCATGCCACAGTTGCTCTAGCGCCTGATGCGATTGTCGGAGCTCGCACCATTTCATCTGGAAATAATCCCAACCGCCAGCCTGGTTCAATTCTTCCAGCTCATTCAGCCGGGCTGTGGTCAAGTCCTGGCTCCAGGCATTGTTCCAGCCGGCAATCCGAACTTCTTTAAGAAAGAGAAGACCCCCGAAAAAAGGCTTGCGATGAATGAGCAGATCTTTATGCTTGTACGGAATATCGAACTTGGGTGCAAGGTACGTCCACCAGCATTGATGGAAGGTGTCGCTCTCATAGGGATAGGCATCCGGTGCGTCTGTGATGGCTGCGTGCTCTGTTTTCGAGTCGTTTTCCTGCTGCGCGTCGGCCAGTTGCTGATTGGAAGATGATTGCAGTTCCAGTAAGGGGGTACTCATTCGGGGTCCTTCCTCAGCAGTTTTTTCAGAAGAACATCTGCTTGCCAGAGTGTTTTGCTGAGGGGGCTTTTAAAAATGCGCAGGTTCCAGAGCGGTTTTTTGTCTTGCGCCCACATCTTTTTATAGGGTTCGTCTCCGCGCCCAAATTCAAATGCAATGCCGTTACGGCGTATGGTGTCAAACACCAGGGCATCCATATGAATAGTTCCCGGGCTGTAGCTTCGGAAGTTCTGGTTGAAGTGGGTGATGTGGCTGAGATAGCTATTGCCTTGCCAAAACCCAAGTTGATAACTGAGGTTCTGCTCGCCGAGTTGCAAGACAGAGAACAGCAGCTTGGGTTGATGGGGATCGGTTGTTGTTTCCGCAAGTGTCAGCATGTCCTTATAAAATTGGGTCAGATTGGGGAAGCGATGGAAATCACTGTTATGACCTCTGTTGGCCCAGTAGTCAATATGCCCTTTGCAAAAATGATCCAGCAGGTTTTGAGTATTTTCTCCGGTCGGCAGAAAAGTCATTTCCAATGGATCGGGGTATTCCTTGGCAAAGCGGTTGCAGTGCCGATTGACTTCCAGGCGGGTTTTCTTGCGCCGGTTTTTGGCATAGTCCGCTTCTGTCGCCGGAAGGTTTACATACGGAATCGACGTGCTTTGGGTGAGCGCCTGTTTGCAGTCAGCACCCAGTTTCTGGCAAAGCGTTGCGATTTGAGTTGAGTCTGAACAGAACTGCAGGTCCAGTACATCCCAGCGGGTTTTTTTCAGAATCCCTGCAATGCGTTCGATAATCTGCGTTTCATTCGCCACCGGTGCGATTGCAATTTTCATCCAGTCAAAAACGGTTGGGCTTGTGCCGATGAATTGCAGATGTTTCAATAGGCGGTGCGTCAAGCCGGAGGGGCTGCGTTGGATCTGAAACGGCGCTACTGCCAACCAGTTTTCGGCTTCGTCTTCAATAATGATGACCAGCAGTTGTTCTGGCGTAAAATGACGCAACCAGGTGCTGAGCCAGGCATGCGTCATGCACAAATTTTGGACTGGCGCTTGCTGCATGAATGCATCCCATTTTGTTTGAATGGCGTCAAAATCCGACAAATCGGTGATGATCCGAATATGGGTTTGTTGCCTCTGGGTGGGGCCAGGGGTTGTGGAAACCGGTATGTCAATCAACTGGGCGTTCATGCGGGTTGGGCCTTTGTGTGATGTATTTGGCGGAGTGTTTGCCGGAGTGAAACCAGCAGGCTATCCAGATGGGCGGGCAGAAATGAACGAATGAGAATGGGAGCGCATTGTGCGATGAAATCGTTGAAGTGGATATTTCGATCTTGAAACGCCTGATAAACGATTTGCCGCGCGATGGCAGGCTGATGATGCAACAGGCGTTCGCGCGCGAGATAGCGGTAGCAGGCCAGATATGCCTTGGACTTGAGAGATCGGACATGCGGTGGAATGTTCGCTTCGTTAAACATCCAATGCATGATTTTGAGGCAACTGGAGAGCAGTTTTTGATAATGCGCCGGGGCCTTGGTGAGGCTTGCCGAATGGATGCGGTATTGGTACACGTAATCGTTCAGGCCATGCACGCCTTGATGCTTGTGCAAATACATGCGCACGTAAAACTCGTAGTCTTCCGGGCCGCAGAGATTTTCATTGAAGAAGCCGATCTGCTCCCGTGCGCTGCGTCGTAACATCAGGGCAGGCAGCATGCAGCTGATTTTGCTGGTGACGATATGTTCCCACGAATGATTGTACTCACCCGAGACGGAATTTTCGGTTGTGGCAGGCATCAGCTTGATGGAATGGGGGAGCGCGTTTTCGTTTTCGTCAATGTTAAAGGCAAAGCCGTAAGCCGATATCAATTCCGGATTCTCTAAAAGTGGCCGGGATAATTTTTCCAGCGTCTCCGGAAAATACAAATCGTCAGAGTCGAGAAACGCGATGAGATCGCCTTGGGCCATGCGGAGGGCTGTATTGCGCACGCCTGCCGGATGACCGATGCGAGGGATTTTATGATAACGAATGCGCGAGTCTGAA
>CAZXUP010000051.1:0-13251 GCA_964643815.1 uncultured Vampirovibrionales bacterium | reverse complement strand
TTTAAACCCCCCAACCCGGCTTGGGGGGGGGGGGGTAAGGGTCATCAATGCCGTCAAATCGAGTCGCTGCCTTAGTTTCATACCATTTACCTTAATTCTTTTCCTCTTTGAAACTCAAACTAACTCTAAACCGAAAATTATGCAGTATTGAGGGTATATCGATCCACAAAGGAAAATCTTTAATTGAACCGGAATGAACCACCATTTAAATTAAGCAAGACAGTCGTGTCTGCCAAAATTCCAGCAGGGTTTCCCCACCCCAAGCCAAAGTGATCCGCTACCAAGTTAACCAAGAAGGATCTTTGCTTGGATCCGGCTGTTCCGTGCAAGCAAGGCCATCGAAACAGGTGTTAGGCTTAAGATTTCCTTCCGTTGTAACAAAGCCGTTATAATACAGCGCCAGTGAGACGGCCTTGCCGGGGCCATCCGCCGTGGTAGTAATATCTCGCCTACCATTGGGATCAAAATAAAATGCAATGGCATGCAAATCGCTCGCTCCCGCGAACCCCGTCCCAGTAGAATCTCTGAGAAACAGCATGCCCCCATTATGCAGCAACAGGCATAGGCCATTGGGTGAAACACAGGTTAAACTGGCAATCCCTGGCCGATGATCGAGAACCGTCGAGGTATCCACTTTGACGTAATTCATATACTGCATCAGGTCGGAGGGTTTAGTAGTAACTTGGAGTCGTCCATTACGCCGAGCCTCCTGAAAGGCCTGGGCAATCGTAGCCATCGCCTCCTTGGCGGCACTGTTGTTTTGGACATTCTGCTTAGCCTGCAGCACCTTGGGGATAGTGAACGTAGCGATCACCCCCAAAATCATCAGGGCAATTAATAATTCGGCCAGCGTGAAGCCTGGAAATGAATTATAGGCCTGTTTAAACCGTAAAGTCTGGTATGGAGAGAGAGGCAACACCACCAAATCAAGCCAACACCTTTTCATACCCATTCATACCACCCTTGATTTCCTAAACTAAATTAATTTATCGATTCGCACAGGAGAATCTTTAAAGGGCCGGTTTAATCTCGCTGAAAAGCTGAACCTTGACGTGCTCGGCGGAGGAGCAGCGCGCCTGGTGCAAGGCATGCCGGGCATAGCGAATGACCGTATCCGCGTCCGCCTTGCTATTATCCGCAAACGGATACCCCGCCAGACCGGCACAGATGGAAATTTCCTCTTCGTAGCCGCCATATTTGAAAACCGATGCGTTCAGGTCCAAAATCAGGCGGTTGGTAAAGACCTTGGCACCCTTTTCGGTGCTGCGCGGCAGGAGAATCGCAATCTCATCATCACTGATGCGGGCCACAATATCCTCATGACGGACCACGCTGCCAATCTTGTCGGCCAGATAGCGCAATAGCTCGTTAATGAAATCGTAACCGTAGCTGTCCAGGTACATCTGGTAAAAGTTGACGCCCAGCGTCACACAGCACAAGGGCGACAGGTGCCGTTTGGACAGCGAAATCTCCTCGCCGAGACGTTGAATGAAATGACGCCGGTTATACAGGCTGGTGCTTTCATCCAGTTGAGCCGTATCGGCGATGGCCGCTAGCAATTCTGCCTGACGGACCGCACCGGAAAGCTGGGTGAGCAGGATAAATGGATCGAGCGGGCGACGTACAAAATGGCAGTCTGTTTCAAGAACAGGGGGTTTGCTCGCAACCGCCTCGTCAATAATCGACACAAACGCGGTGCCTGGCAGCAGGCTGCGGCATTGCTGAATCAGCGGCGCGGTTTTCTCGATGGAGGCGCTGAAGAACACCACGGCCTGACGCACATCTTCAAGACGGTTTTGCAAAGCATCTAAAGTAGAAACAACCTCAATCGCATAGCGTTTTCCAGCTACGCTACTCAGGTGCTTCTCCACCTCACCGGCATCCGAGAGACCGGCATCCGCCAAAACAAAAATCGCAGTCATGATAAAACCATTATAAATCTATTTTTACCTCTCACCTCATCTTTGTCATTCCCGCAAAAGCGGGAATCCATTCTGCCTGGAAATGAGTCTATCCAAATTCACTTTACACCTTTATTCCTGACAATGGATTCCCGCTTTCGCGGGAATGACAAAAAGAAATGTTAATAGACAGAATAGATACCACTAACCAGTCCGGTCAGTCAGCCTGCCTGCGTAGCGCTGCATCTTTTGGGAAAGCTGCATGACCTCCTCCGGCAGCAGTTGCAACACAATCTTGTCTGTCCCCGATTCCACCAAATCCACCACGCCCGCTTCGTCATTGATCCGAAACTCGTAACGCGCGCCGCTATCCAATGCCAGGTTCATAATGCCCCGCATTCTGGCAAACAGGTGAATCTGCTCCGCCTCTTCCTCCGAAAAGGCCTCGCCTTTCTCTTCCTCATCCTCGGCCTCATGATACTGCCGCTCTTCTCTCTGAAGGCCCTTGACCTTCTCTTCCCCCTTCGGCCCTTTAATCAACGGCTTTCCAGCCCGTTCGACGCGAGCGGCATTGCCCGCCAGATAGGGATTGAGCGGGTCTGCGTAGGAGTTGAGCTGGGAGGGTCTGGGAATTCCATCAAACGTCATTGGCGATAAATCCTATGGCCGAGTCAATAGACCTCTTGTAACATCTCGACCAATCGGCTAAATTCTTTATGATGCACACAATAGATATGATCCCCATGGACTTCTCTCTGTACCGATTACTCGTCCAACAGGTCTCTCCCCCACCGGATTTGTCGCTCGTGAAACAGGGACAACTGCTATCCGAAGCCTGGCCGGTTGTGCTGGAACGAATCACCAGCTACCGCAAGCAGGTTCAGCATTTTACGGTGACAGACGGCGCCACCTCGATTATCTGCACCTCCGATGCGCCGGATTTGTACATGCGCATCAACACCACCGAACTGGGCACCATTATCCATCTGCTGGGCGCCAAAACCGTGTACAGCCAAGCCCATCGCGGATACATCGTCCAGATTGAAGACTTTGCCTCGCTCAAGCAATACGACGAGCACCTGCGCAAAATCCATGAAGCGGAAGCCCGGCGTCTGGCGGATCTGGCCGATCTCAACAACGAACTGTACCAGCGCGAGCAGGAACTAAATCATCCGGAGCCACGCTAAGCGTGCCAAACCTCGCGACTTGCCTGTATTTCGGTACATTTAACCCCATCCATACCGGACACCTGCTGATTGCCCAGGCCGCGCTCCACCAGTTTTCCAAAACGCTGGGACTTCAAACCATTACGTTTATTCCGGCAGGCAACCCACCGCATCGCGCCGATGAAACAGGCATGGCCGACGCCCGCCACCGGCTGAAGATGGTTCGGCTGGCCACAGCGAACAACCCGGCTTTTCAGGTGTCGGCCCTGGAGATGGAACGGGAAGGCAAAAGCTATACGGCGGAAAGCCTGGAATTGCTTCTAGCACAAGGGCTTGTGCAAGAGCCGGTGCCAATGATTATCGGCGCGGACGCACTGGCCAAGCTGAATACCTGGCACCGCCCGGAGGATTTGATTAAGCTGGCGCATTTTCTGCAAGCCCCCCGCCCGGAGTGCGCAATGGTGGAAAGCATCCTGATTGGCGGGAAAACACTGCCCCTGAATACAACGCCCATTGAAATGCCGATGCTGTCCTTGTCCTCCACCTGGGTGCGCTCACAAATTCAACGCAATTCATCAGCCGAGCCGCTACGTTATGCCGTGCCCGAGGCGGTCAGAGCGTATATCACCGACAACCGTCTTTACGGCAGCTAAAATTAAAACTCTCTATGTCATTCCCGCGAAGGCGGGAATCCAGGCTTACAAGCTGAAAGGACTTGCAGCTTTCGGTTTTAGCTTCTGGCTCCTTGGCGAGTTTTCCCCTGGATTCCTGCCTTCGCGGGAATGACATAGAGATATATGTATATAACTAAAGCCAGCTTGCTGGTCGCCTTCGCGGGAATGACAGACAGATCGTAAATTTATGTTACAAAACTGCGTGAATCATTCAGCTTTTGGGCATCACCGTCGATAACCCTATTGGAAGAAGCTTTGTCTAACAACCGAGAATGGGCCATGATCGTATGAGAGCAGTACAACCGCGTTCAAAATTCACAACACGCAGGGCACACCGGGGTCAAAACCTGGTAGAGCTTGGGTTAACCTTGCCGTTTGTCCTCATCATGATGTTTTTTATCATTGATGTCGCCCGAGCCTGGTTTGCCTACGAAGGCGCCAAGATGGCGGCAACGGAAGGTGCCCATGTCGCTTCGATTTATCACAATCCCGCCGCTGGCCAAACCCAACTAAACAACAAGCTGGCCTCAGCCGGGTTAGACGTTCAGACGGCCACTGTGACCCAGGTACCCAACCAGCATGCCTACCAGGCCAACGTCACCGTCAGCTTTACGCCGTTTTTCGCCGGTGTTTCCATCCCCACCGTATCCGGCAACATCCCCATCATCCCGGCGCAGTTTAATATCAGCTACAATGCCGTCGAAAGCGTCTCCGTCTACTAGAATGGGGGTTAGGCCAGGGATTCCTGGGGATGCTGATCGCAGATGGCAAACAGCTTGAGCTGCACATCCACAATCCGAAACCCGCGCTCCTCGGCCAGCGCCTCGGAAAGCCGCACGATCTCTTCGCTTTCAAATTCCTCGGTTTTTCCACAATCCAGGCAGATAATGTGGTGGTGCGGCGCTTTCGGGTTGCGCGCCAACTCGTAATGCTTGTGATCCTCGGCAAAGTCCAACTCTCGCAGAACTCCGATGGATGCCAGCAGCTTCAGCGTCCGGTAGGAGGTCGCCAGGCTGATATCGGAGCTATGCTGCTCCAGCGAGCGTTGGAGTTCTTCTGCACTTAGGTGTTCCCCGGCAGGCAGGTCGTAAAAAATATCCAGAATCTTCTCACGCTGCGGCGTCAGGCGAAAGCCTTTGCGCCGCAGAAGATCGGACAGTTCCGCGCGGCTCTGGATGTCATCAGTTGGCATGGTGCTAGCCTGCATATTACTCTTATACTCTATATTTGGGGCTAATTTCTTTTTTCGCCGATTTTTCTGTAGAATATACCATACACGGTGCCCCGAAGATACCAGGCCCGAAGTCATCAGGCCCAGGCCACCCAGCCCGGGCCATCAGATAAAGGGAACCCGCCATGCAGATTTCAACGTACCTTTTGTTCCTCCCATCACTCGGCTTGCCCGAACTCAGCATTATTTTCGTTCTGGTGCTGATTCTGTTTGGTCCCGGCAAGCTACCCGGCGTAATGAAATCGCTGGGTGACGGCGTCAAGCAGTTCAAAGACGCCGCAAGCGGTCTGTCGGGGGAGAACACGGCCAAAATCAACGAAAAAACTGCCGAAAAGGCTGAGTAGTTCACGCCGGGAGAGAACCAGAAGACGGATGCAGGCGGGTGTGGAATAATCCACCCCCGAGAGACAACCGGTTTATGGTCACAAAAGAGAAGGTTAGGAGAGGGTTGAACAGCCAGTTCAAGAAAATCAGTCTATTGGCAATCCTCGTCATTGCCCCGATTGCGCTGCTCAAGTCAATTCCGGCCTTTGTGGATACACAGCAGCTCAAACACTCTATCGAGGAAGGCTTGCAGGAATCGATGGGCGTGCATGTCCGGGTTCAGGAACTGGCACTGGACTCCGCCCTGCAAGGCTTACAGGTTCATCTGAACACCAATGCCATTACCGACAAACATAACAACCCGTTGGGCGACATCCGCAATATCACCGTGCAGATTCGCTATTGGCCGCTGTTGACGCAGCAGCTTCCTGAAATTTCCAAGATTCATTTGAACCATGTAACGGTTCCGGTGGGCGAATACAACCTGTTTGAGGCGTTGGACTTCGACTTTAAAAAACCGAAGCAAACCGGGTTTATCAAACCCGCCGAACTCAAAGACACGGAAATTTTAATCACCAACTACCACATCGAAGACATCAAGCTCGCCGATTCGATTAATACGCTGCTGCCCAACGCCAGACACTTTCGTGCAACCGGCCCGGCCATCGCCATCCGGCATCTGGAATCCAACCAGCACGTCAGTGTGGAAGGCCATGGCCGCTTAAGTTTTACCTCGCCACAAAAAAGCGCGCTGCCCACGGGAGATTACCATTTATTGCTAGAACTGCCCCAGGCAATGCTGGACGAAGGCACCGTGCTGTCCGTCCGCGATCTCCGCAGGCTGAATTTGGATCTCAAAGGCCAAGGTTTGAATCTGAAGTTTCGCTACAAACACCCGGCCAAACAAGCCGAAGGCGTGGGGCATATCACCGCCAATGCCTTGAACTTGACGCACACGCAAGCCCTGACGCTTCAGTTGGGCGACACCTTCGGGTTATCGTTGCCGGACGCACTCACGCAGCATTACCTGCTCGGTAAAACCGATATCAAAGACGGATTTCGCCTTCGTTTTTTGAACGGCAATAAAGTACAAGCCATTCTCAACGGAAACATCCGCCTGCTGGATGTCGCCGTCGCGCGTGCGGATGCCTGGCCGCGCCGCATGGTCAGCGGCCTCAATGGAAACCTACGCGCGAAGAACGACCTGCTGACGTTCAACCAGGTTCGGTTCCTGGTCAGCAATCTGCCGGTTCAACTCAATGGCGCCTACCACCTCAAAAAAGAAACGCTCAACATCCAGGCCAGCGGAAACGGGCTACGCCTCGCCTCATTGCAAAACGTGCTCGCCGATTTCGGAATATCAATCACCGCCCTGCAAAAATTTGACTTGAACGGAAACCTGGACATCAACGCCCATCTCACCGGCACCGCTTCGCAACCGGCTTACCAGGGCAATCTGGTATTTAAAGACGGCACGTTTCTGAGCACCGAACAAGGACTCAGTATCGAGAATATCGCCGCCCGGTTTCAATTCAAAGGCCTGGGATTGCAAAAACCAAAAGTCAGCTACCAGGGCGAATTCCACTCGCCTAACGGCAAACTCATCAGCAACGCGTACAATCTCACCATCAACCAACTGGTCACCGATATCAAACTACACGGCACATTTACGGCTGGTGAAAAAAATCCGAAACCCCATTATGAAGGCACCGTCAAACTTGCAGATGGTACTTATAAACACCCGGATACCGATCTGAGCGTCGAGCAAATTCGAGGCTTGCTGAAACTGAACCCGGAACAGATTACCGTGGAAAATTTCCGCGGTACGTTGGGCAATGCGCTTCTGAATGCCGACGGAACCGTCTCACCGGATTTGGAACAATACAAAATTCGCATCACCAGCAACGATATTAACTTGCAACGCTTTAAAACCGATGTGCTGGCCAAACTGCCACAAGCCGCACCACTGGCCAATCAGTTGCAACCCTACAGCGGCACTGCCGATCTGGATATGACTGTTTCCAGCGGGATGCAGG
The DNA here is from genome assembly GCA_964643815.1 of uncultured Vampirovibrionales bacterium. Classification (GTDB taxonomy): domain Bacteria; phylum Cyanobacteriota; class Vampirovibrionia; order Vampirovibrionales; family Vampirovibrionaceae; genus CAZXUP01. The sequence continues at coordinate 5,919 of CAZXUP010000051.1, read as the reverse complement.
TAGCAGGCCAGGTGGATTTGCATGCGTTGGCATTAAACACGGGACACGAAAATTATCCTATACAAGTTTCAAACATGTCATTCTTATTCAACAATCAGGGAGTCAACATTCCCGCCACCACAGCCTATTATGGCCCGGTGGCGCTGCAACTGGAAGGCAATATACAACGCTCGGGCGATTATCGTTTTCGCGTACGCTCGGATGAAATTCAAACCGAGTTGCTAAGGGAGAGCGCTCCATTGCTTACCGCCATTTCCGGCCTGGAGTTCCCGGAAATCTGGAACACCGCAGGCAACTTTGGCCTGGATGGCTTGTTCAGCAAACGAAACACCAGCGTCACGCTTGATTTCAACCGGGTCGGCCTTTCGTGGCAAGGCGGCGATTTTCCGCTGTATGACCTCAATGGCCGCTTGTTTTACCAGCAAACCGGCAACCAAAAACCCATCGTTGCTTCTAGAAACCTGACATTTCGCTACGGCAACTCCCCCATCGCGCTGGACATTCATAACCAGGATCGCTTTAGCCTGCTGACCAGCGGTGTCTTATCGCCGCTCACCGTCAACCATTTCCTGGTCAGCCCGCAATCCAAAGCCACGCCCTACGGAGAAATTCCATTTCGCGCCAATACCGAAGGCGTGCTTGCCAGCATGCCGACCCAAGCCAGAAACGGACGAAATGATGTCTATGGCACGCTTTTTCTGGATCTCGACAATGCATGGACCGACCGCTCTCAAGATTCTTCGCTCCCTCAACCCCAAAACCAGGCACCGGTCAACACGGTTTACTCACACACCCCTGCACCCGCGCCGGTGCTTCAGACCACGGGCGTCACATCAGCAGCAGCAACCATTCTCGGTACGCCTCCAGATCCCAATAACCCGAGCAATCCGCTCAACCCAAACAGCCAAAGCAACGCCTACCTGAACGCCCGGCTGCATTGGCTGGATGGCGCGCTCAATATCGAAGAAGGGATTTTGCATCTGTTTGGCGCAGGCGATTTGCTGGCAAACGGCAACATTCAAAATCTGTTTACACCCGGACAACGGCAGTTTGAACTACACGCCCTCACCCAACCCGAGATTCAACTCGCGCAACTCAGTCAAACACTTGGCGATAGCGAATTCTTCAAAGACGCCAAAGGAACGATCAACACCAATCTCAGTTTTACCGGCGGAGAGAACATTGAATACTGGTTAACCGGCGTACTGCAAGCCAACGAAGTCAGCATACCGTATTTAACCGTTGAAAACCTGACCGGTAAACTGACGGTAGACGGCCAGACGGCCAGTGCCGACATCGGGTCGTTTAAAATTCCCGGTCTGGATGCCCATGGAAGCGCCATCACCGAAGAATTATTTCAGGTGCCGGTGACGCTGGAAAATGTGGTAATTAAAGGCTCGATGCTGAATGTTCAGGCATTGGGCCATTTTAACGACCAAATTATCGCGCCGATTCTCGTCGATCAAATTGCACACAGCTTCATGCGCCCTTGGCAACAAGGCGACCCGGTTTTGCCGGTTCAGTTCCGCAATGCGGATTTGCAATTTGACGAAGCCATTTTAGAAAACATTTTAATCAACAATTTGAAAAGCGATTTTTCGGTGTACGCCAACGGCTTTTTTGAACTGACGAACACCAGCCTGGAAGCCGCCGGTGGCTTGGCAAAAGGGTATTTCTCCATGAACCCGCGCGAGAATAATTTCATGACGCTGGAGCTGAACGCCGAGAACATCAAGGCCAACGCGTTAACCCGCGCCTTGTTGAATGTAACCAACCAGGTGTTTGGTGATTTGAACGGCACCGTGCGTTTTACCACCTTCGGCAAAACCGACCAGGAATTGCAAAGAAACGCCAATGGCACGGTGCGCCTGCGCATCACCGATGGCCGTCTGCCCGCCATCGCGCGCGTGGAAACCCTGCTGGCTACCGCCAATGTCATCCGGGGTGGCGTGCTGGGGTTGAACCTCAACAACCTGTTGCGCTCACTCACCATTTACGACACCAACTACTTTGCCGAACTGTCAGGCGATTTGCTGATCGCCAACGGCGTGCTGCACACGGAAAATCTGGTGAGCGACGGCACCAACCTGGACCTGTTTATCCAGGGCACGTTAGGCTTGGATGACGGCGATGCCAACATGTTGGTCAATGGTCAGATGAGCCAGGATGTCGCCGGGCGCTTAGGCGTGCTTGGACAGCTTAGCCTCAACCGGTTGCTGCGCCTGATTCCCGGCATCGGCAACCTGGGCAAAAACCAGCCCGGCATCATCAGTTACATTCCCGGTATCGGTTACGTTCCGGGTTTAGGTGGCCCGGCGAGCGACGCCAGTTATTTTCAGGTTCGATTGGCGGGCCAATTGGACGATCCCGCCGCAATTCGAGATTTCCAGTGGATCAAACCACCGAACGCCTCCCCATAATGCACAAACTTTCAGCCTGGACGACAAGACAAACTCAATTTAACGGAATGTAACGATTCCTGACTCAACATAGTCACCCTCTCAAGTTTTGACGGCCCAGGCCGAAACGTGTTGCAGAGACACACAGCGCAGCCTTTAAAAATCTCCCTTCCCAGCTTCATGTCTCCCTGACAGTGTTGAAACCAGGAGCGATTCCTCATGAGCGAGCATGGAAAACCGGATTCAGCCCCCTACGCCAAAAGCACCGACGCATACCAGCCAACTGGCAACAAGGGAGCCGTTTTTCCGGGAAAACCCTACCTGCAAGACACGGGCAATCTGGCCGTGCAGCGCTCTCTGATGGAGATTTTTGACGAATTTACCGACGTCATTTCGGGCGAACTGAAGTCGATGCGCCCTGAAGACTTTGAAGAGGCTTACAGGCTCGAACGGCAACAAGCCAAACGGCCTGAGTAGCCTTGTCTCGGCGATGAGAATCCAGTCGAAAAACGCTTATCAAGCATTTATCCATACGAAAGGCGTACCGCTCGGCGGCGCAAGCACCAGCCAGGCCGGGAAGTTCAACCAGCATCAGCCCTTGGATCTTTTAACCACGCTGAATCAATGGCAAGCCGAAGCAAATGACGATACCAGGACGGCAGCACGTTGGCCGCGGGATAAAATGCCTCTGCAGGTTCATATTGAAACGCGGCCCGGCAAACCGGAACTCGATAAAATCATTCTGCAAGCCATGCGCCAATGGGAAACAGCCAGTATCGGCCTCATTCGATTTGCACCCGCCAATCCGCTTTCAAACAGGGACACAGATGCGGATATTATCGTCACCTGGCGTTCGGATACCGTCACTGGCCGGGACTACGAAACCGGCCATACGGATCGCAAGCTGCAAGGCCAACGCATCACACAGGCCATCATCACGCTGATTGAAAACCCACTCATTGATGCCCATCTGACGCCGGAACGGCAAATAAACCGTTTGTACGCCACCATCTTGCATGAAACCGGGCATGCTCTAGGGCTGGAGCATTCGACCGACGCCAAAGACGTGATGCACTACCGGGGCTGGCAGCGCCCGTATCTCAGCGCCAATGATACCCGGCGCATTCAGGTGCTTTATCAGCCGCTCGATCAACTTCGCTTTTGAATTTACCCACTCACAGCCACAACTTGTCATTCCCGCGCAGGCGGGAATCCAGAGAAAGTTAGCCAAGAAGCTAATAAATTAAAGTTGACGGTTACAAGCCCTATCTAATGCCAACTTGTTGGCCTGGATTCCCGCCTGCGCGGGAATGACAGGAAGGTGCATCAGGATGACAAGAAACAAAAACAAACAGACCCCTAATTAGGGGCCTGCTCGAAGTGTTCTGTGGTTTTAACCTACACCTTGGAGCGGTAGCTTTTCACCGTTTCCGGGTTGATGGAAACCCAGGTGAACGCCTTGCCGGCATCCGCTTCTTTCGCTTCCGGAATCCGGGTGACGTAGGTGCCGCCGTAACGACCGCGCGAGAAACTGACCATTTTTTCCTTGGCCAGGTTTTGCAGCGCCTTGCGGATGGTGTTGCTGCTGACATCCAGTTCTTTCGAGAGAACGCCCATCGCCGGCAATTTATCGCCTACTTTAAAGTTCTGGCGAATCATGGCTTTGAGGTGCTGCTCCACTTTTTCGTAGTTGTAGAAGCTGACCTCTTCAGCCGGAACGAAGATGCTGGTATCCATCGGCATCAGCTTGTCGGCGTCCGGCTTACGCACCACGTAAGTGCCATAACGACCGCGCTTGGAACGAATGATGCCTTGATCGGCCAGACGCTTCATCGCATCGTGCACGGTTTTGATGCTGACCTTGAAAATATCGGACAGCTCAAGATGCGACGGCAATTTTTCATTTACCGAGAAAGTTTCGGCAATCAGCTTTTTCAGGTCACGCTCCAGTTGATCGATCAGCGTTTCGGATTCAATCGAACACACCGACACGGAGTCAATTTCGGGCAGTTCGCGCAACGACCAGTTGGCCTTGTTGCCCCGGTTGCCCAGCGATTTGAGGATGCCGGTGCCGGAGAGAAATTCCAGCGCCAGACGGGTGGTGTTGGGCGCCGAATGAATGGTCTTCGCGATTTCGCGAGCAGACGGCAAGGTTTGGCCCGGCTGGAATTGCTGCTCCACGATCAATTGCTTAATCGCCAACACGGCCTGATCCCGCTTGGAGGTTTGCTTGCGCATCCGGTGGCCGGAATTTTGCACATCGCGGATTAACGTGCCAATCCGCTGCTTGGATTCAACATGGCCTTCGTCTTCGATATAACGGATCGCGTTTTGCACCGTGCCAACGCTGACGCCCAAGTAGGCAGAAATTTCGCCTTTCCGGGGCAGCAGATGGTTCTCGGTCAGCGTGCCCGTTTTGAGAGAATCCACGATCCAGTTTTTCAGCCACTCGGCAATCAAGGTATCCTTGGTTGCCCCAGGCGCCTGGAAATCAGGAATTTCTCGTGGCAGTTGATTAATTTCAATACGGGTGAGCGTCGCCTTGCTGACATTTTCCAAATCGGCATAGCCCAGTGATTCTTCCACGGCCACGCCAAAATCGCTCGGTATCAATGTACTACCCTTGATGATGGCGCGTTCGTCCGCAGACTTGCCCATTACATCAGTATTCGATACGACCATATGTGCCTATGTCCTCCCCTAAGGTGTAAAAACGTGGTTAAAACGATTGTGTCTTTAAATTGTCCCAATCAATTCTTGTTTATATTAAAACAGCGGGATTTTTTTTGTTGCTAGGGAAAACCCAAAGAAGCACAAGACACCCTGATAGCCAAACATTCAGGCCCCTTCGCTGTTTAAAAAGAAGGTGAAAACGAAAGAAGGTGGAACTTCTAAGGAATTAAAAACAAAACTTAGTGTAAGGAAAACACCGCATGGGCGCAAGCGTTTTTTAAAGAAAAAACAAAAACAAATATTTTGGATATTTCATTCCATAAAATGAGATATCCAGTTTCTCTACGATGCCTTGAAAGTTGACATCTGGAGCCGTTTCCGCTCGTTATGCAACTCGACATACACAGAAGGGGGCATATGCACCCGTTCCAGCGCCTTGGCATAGGCATCGGTCAAACCATGAAAATCCGTACCGCCGGTCACAATCAGACCCAGTCTTTCGGCCAGCGTACAGTGAAACTCAATCAGGGCGGGCGAATGGCTGCGATGATACGCTTCCAGTCCACGCAAACCGTAGTTCATCAGGTCTTCGGCCAGGGCTTCGATTCCTTCCATTTCGCCGGGATGGGCAATGACCGCGATACCGCCGCTCTCGTAGATGGCTTCCACCGCCTCGTGGGGCGGAACGGTCTTGCGACGGACATAGGTTTCGCACGATGGGTTGAGGTATCTGCTGAAGGCTTGCGAAATGGTGGCTGCGCCCCCCTTGGCCACAATGGCTTTTGCCACATGCGGGCGCCCAATCACGCCGTTATCGCTGGCCTGCCCCGCAATATCCTCATAGCTG
>CAZXUP010000050.1:0-13269 GCA_964643815.1 uncultured Vampirovibrionales bacterium | reverse complement strand
AAATACGTATATGCCTACCAATAAACACAAACACATACACCCGCAAACCCACACGTGTGGTCGGCGGAATGTTTCGCAAGACTTCCAGCACGGTTCGCTTGGCGGCCACCATCTTGTTTTCACCACTGCGACCAATTCGCTCCGCCATAGAATACGAGGAGTCCAGGATGATCATGACATTTTCCGGTCCGGCCTGCTGATTAACAGCCGCCTGATTCTGATAGACGTTACCCATCGGAGCAGGTGACTGGAAGCCCGGTTGTTGCGGAAAAGGCTGGGCTTGCGCGGACATCTGAAATAAATTGGCGCCGATCGATACGCCCAGGCCAGCCGCCAATAGCACGAGAAAGCTGAAACTTGCGGACAATCCGGTTTTTCTCACAGATCCCTCACTCACACATTGTTTTGTAACCGGTTGAGTCCAATGACGCCCAACCCAGCCAAAAGGTTCCACTCCTATTGTAAGGGTCACTGCAAAACAAATCCAGCAGGGAGGGGCTGGAGGTTTGCCCTGCACCGACCCTGAAAAATAAGCAAAAAAAAATCTCTTGCAGTTGAGGGGGAAAGGCGCAAGAGATATCGGATAGAGAGAGGCAGTATTAAATGAGAGACATTATGTTGTTGTTTTAGTGTGTGTTTGTTTGCACTGTCATAAATTCCCCTCAAGCAAGAAGATTGCGCAAACGGCGCCGCTTGTTACAAATATTTACTAATTACGTAGTAAATACCTGTCTATCGCCCCTGACTGAGACGCTCCTGAACCCGCTTGACCTCTGTCGAACCAGCCTCTCCAGGCTTATAGAGCAAATAGGTATCCAGCGAGCTTCTGGCTTGGGCCGTTCTACCCAAACTGGCCAGATACCAGGACTGCAACAGGTAATATTCCGGTTCCTTGCGATCCAGCGAAATGGATTTTTGAATGTCTGCCAGCGCGCTTTCATAATTCTGCAACTCCTGATACACCAGGCTGCGCTTATGATACGCCCGCGGGTCTTCGGGTTCGAGGGCAATGGCCTGGTTAATGGCTTTCATCGATTTCTCGTACCAAAGCTTCGCCGCCGCCGGTCCATCGGTCTGCATCAGGTTTTTCGCCTTTTGGAAATACGCCACGCTCAGGTTCAACCAGGTTAGCGCCATCCCGTCTTGTTTGGCCTGCTCCTCCATCTTGGCAATGGATTGATCGAGGCGTTTGGCGGCTTCGCCATCCTGCTTGTTGTTTTCCTCCCGCTCGGCCATCGGCACATTGCTGATATCCGCAACCGCCATGTACAACTTGCGAATGGTGTTGATATCCCGCCGGGAAGGCATCGTCACATTCTGATTCTGGGCGTACATAATGTCTTCCGAGCTGTCGCTGTGGCCCAGCAGGCCCAGGGCATGACCCAACTCGTGAATGGCGACCGCGTAAATAATTTCCGTCTTTTGCGGCTTGCCCTGAATATCAAACGTGGCGATTTTCACATCCATATCCCACAACTCGTCGTTCCGAATCCGGGGCAACGTCAGCCCCGCCGTATAAGCTGTTCCACCATCCGTTTCGTGTCCACGGGTATCAATGCTGTTAATCCAGCTTACGGCGATATCGGCCTCTTCCTTGTCATAAACAATGGTGTACGAAAGCTGGTGCTCCAGCGCTTTCACCCACACATCCATCGCCAGGCGAATTTGGTTGACGAACGCAGGCTGAAAGTTTCGAATGCCCTGCGGGCTTTGCTCGATATACAGACGCAGGGGCATCTTGGTAAGCGCCCATCGCACAAATTTGCCGTTTTCGCTGACCTCATCCAGGTAATCTTCCCCGTTGGGCGGCGTTCCCGTGTATCGATCGAGGCCTTTACCACTGCCACTACCGCCTGCTCTCCGCCAGCGTTTGCTGTTGGTGCTGTCCAGATAGCCCATTAAGCGGCTCAACCCTACCCTGGACAGCCTTGCTGCCTGAGAATCCGGCGCCATGGCCAATATTTTCCGGTATTCGGCCTGGGCTTCCCCCAGACGGCTCAGTTTCAGGTAGGAATCGGCCAGGTAATAGTGCGCGTTGACATCCAGCGCGTTCTGCTCCGTCGCCTCACGGAAATACCGGACCGCCATATCGTAGCGGCCCTCCTGGTACATCTCCAGCCCCAGCTCGTAGGTTCCGGCCTTGGCTTCGGGCAACAGGGCATCGGGCAACAAGCCGCCCGCCAAAACCGCCACGGCCAGCCCGCCCGACAACACGCGCCGGACAAGCCAACTGGGGCAAAAATAACTAACACAAATTTTTATTGTCATGTCTTAGTACAATGGACCCTATACGAGGGATTTTTATAAAAACAGTTCAGCTCGATTATCGGTCCGAGCCCAAGAAACTGAAAAAAACTTCCATTTCTATTTTGTAGCATTTTTCAGTCAGAAAGGCAGACATGTCGATCTACGGCATATTAGGGATACTGGAAAGCAAGCCCATGCTGGATCCTCTTCTCAAAGAGGTGATCGGTGTCAATGCGCCTAAAATTGCACTTGCCCGAGGGAAAGACGAGCGTCAGGACATCGCCTTCAACGAGGTCGGCAACACAGTCGCCACTTTTGGCCTGGGCGGCTTGCTGGACTATGGCCTGAAAAAGCTCTTTACCAAGGCACAATCCGCAGAAGCATCCACACTATCCAACCGCTGGGCCACCATTGGTCGCTCTGGGGCCGTTTACAGCGCCATTTTCAGCATGATGTGGGCCATGCCGTTCATCCGAAACTACTTTACCGCCAAGCGCACCGGCAAAATCGACTTCACGGATGTCATCGGCGCTGGCCAAAACCACCTGAACCTGCAGCAAAACAAACTAGAACAAGCCAAAGCAGACTACAAGAAAAAATCCGTTACGATTTTAGGGGCGGGCCTCGGGGCCATGCTCCTGTCCGTCCTGGGAGCAAAACGGGCCATCGCCAACCAGTGGGGCGAGAAATTCATCAATCAGTTCTTCAGTCGCACCAAGCTGGTTGACACACTGTTGATGAAAAACGGCTCTTTCGGCAATTTTGAAGAGTGGAAAACCATGCTCTTCTGGGGGCTGCCGTCTTATATCGGCTGGTTCCACGCCTCTCGAGACCCGTACGAGCGAAAAGAGCTTCCCCTCAAGTTTTTAACCGCCGTTACGGGCTTTGTGGGTGTTTCAAAAGGAAGCAAAGCCCTGTTTAACCATCTGCTGAAAAAGCTAAAACTGCCCGAAATCAATGGCAAGAACGTTGAACTGAATTACAAATCCATTCAGACAGCGCTAGATACCGTGTCTGACCCGGTATTAAAAGGCGATCTACTGAAAGCCCGGAGGCTGTGGGCCAGCAATATCGGGCTGGGCCTTGGGGCATCTGTACTGTTACTGTGCGCCACACAACTGATGAACATCCGTCTGACGGCAAAACGCCTGGAACGCAGCCGTAAAAATCAGAAAAATCCCACTCCAGCAATGCAATCCGGTAATTTTCAGCGCAAAACATTCAGTCAATGGGGACAGCGCAGTAATCAAGCAGCCGGTTTCCAGGCAGCCCAAAACGCCCACGCATTTTCGATGAATTTTAGAGGACAGACCGCTCGATGAACCTCGCACTTTCAGGTAGAATGGCCTTGGCTTTGCCAACCGAGACGGAGCCAGTCCCCAAGAAAAGGCATTCTATGTTTAAACGCAGCTTGTTGATGGTCGCATTGATTTTTACCGTGGTGTTTGCGTCGGCGTTTACCACCCAGATGGTGCTGACCAGCACCCTACCGTCTTCTTTTGACAAAGGTCTGACCATTGAGAAAGCCTTCAAAACGTCCAAAGTCCCTTTGCTGGTTGAGTTTTATAGCGACACCTGTGACACCTGCAAGCGCCTGGCGCCGAGCATTCACGATTTGCACGAAACCGCTTACCCAAACCGCCTGACCGTGGTGATGATGGATGTGGAAGACCCCGCCAACCGGGAGATTGCCCAGTTGTTTGGTGTGGATTCGCTGCCTGGCCTGTACGTGTTTGACCATCACCGGATGAAAAAGCACCAGATTAAGCCCGAGGATTTTGCTTCGAAGGGCACGCTGCAACAAGCCATTGACGAGGCATTGTCCAAGACGCTGCTGCGCACGCCGGACGCCCAAGCCGTCCAGCCTCGTTCTGCGCCTATTTAATAAAGGGGCGCTTTTACGCCGCATTGTCCCAAACGCACACAACACAATACCTGAGCTTCGCTTGGCGGCAAAATTGCTGAGTACATCAAGCGCAAATGTCAAGTCTTGCCAGACCCTCGGTAGGGCGCGCTACAATAGATTGGATTAGAGAGACGGTTCAGTTTAATCCTTCTTAAACCAATGGCGTAAAAAATCCATTCTGATTCTGAGGCAAAACACAACACAATGTGCGGGAGGGAACCATGACCCAACCTGGGCTATTAACCCATGAGGCTGTCGGCAGCTCCGTATTCCAGGAAATCACGCGAAATTTTCGGGCCACCTTGCGGGCCTGCAAAAGTGTCCTGGGCGATAAGCATCCACTCACCACCGCCTGTCTGCACGCATCGCTGTTTCCAACCGACCGGATGAGCTTCCGGATGGTCTGGGATCAGTTTGAAGCATTATCATTCGCGCAGAGGGCGGAAATGATGGAAGCGCTACGGAACCAAGCCTTCAGATAAAACCAGCATCACCCAACCACAAAGGATCGGTCCAGCAACCGATCCTTTGTTTTGTGCATCCACTCTCGCTGTTCACTGAAAACCAGCAAAGTGGGTCGCTTTGATAACTAGAAACAGCCGAAGCGGCCTCTGAACATTGGCGAGCCGTTCAAGCGGCAGTCGTCGCCGAAATCGCTTCGTACCGCACGCCTACCGCCGACGGCATTGCCAATGACACCGCCCAGCAGCGCGCTGATACCGCTAAACATCATGGTTGTCTGCGCATCGCCACTACCCGCTGCATCGCCGATAGCAGCACCAGCCGCCATGCCATAACCCGTGCCCATCAACATGCCTTTGGTTTCCTTGCCGTCGCGGTACACCTCGTGCCTGTACATATCCTGCCCGCCGTATCCCGCCATATAACCCGGATTCCCCATTGGCCCACAACCGGAAGTCGTCGGATAAGGCATCGGCCCGCAACCCGGACCATAGGACGGCGGGTACGCCATCGGCCCACAACCTGGCCCATAAGAAGGACCGGTGCTGTAACACCCCTGAGGCACATACCAAGGCATTCCATAATTTCCATACGGACCCATCGCATTTACTCCTATCCCACAAATCTATCTGGAAAGCTGAAACAAACCGGCAAAAAACACGGCTGTCCATCTTCCACTACCTATCTAGAAATATAAAAACAAACTAAAAGCCAAAATTGCCTCTTCCTGCCCAAAACCAATAAAAATAGTCTCTCCAGGCTTTCCATATCCCAAAAACACATTAAAAAATATATCCATCCAACCTCACTCAGCCGCAACAAAAACAAACCGCCCTCGTCTCCAAATTGGGCAAGGGGAATGAAAACCAAGGGGATATGAGAACCGTGATTCAGACACGCTTGATTCTGATATTCACCGGAGTGTTTCTGGGCTATGGAGGAAACCTCCAGCTTGCGGCCCAGGCGGAAACAGCGGAGCAGGCGTTGCAAAAGAATCCGGCCATTCTTGGTATGCCCGGCTATGTGCTGAACCAGGAAACCGGCATGAACCGCATTTACCGACAAAAAATCGAATCCACCCTGTATCCTGACGCGTCGGCTGGCCGGGATCGCCCTTGGAATCCGGATGTCATCATCTATACGGATCGAAACGGCAACGTGATTAGCCAGGAAGAATTCATCGATAATATCAAACCGCCCGGATACTAACGATACTACCAACAGGCTTTCGCAATCTCATTTATTTGCCCGATTCTCTCTGTATAACGCTTGCTACAATAGACTAATTCCCTTCTTAATTCGATCCCTCGGAAAGTGAGTGCGTAGTTATGTGGCTTTTTTTGACGGCAATACTGTTTTGCGCCTGCATCCATTCGGGCAGCGCCGCATATGCCTACCTGGACCCCGGTAGCGGTAGCATGCTGCTGCAAGCGATTTTAGGCGGCACGGCAGGGATTGCAGTGCTTGTTGCCTATACCTGGAAACAGATTCTTGCCTTTCTGCCTTTTAAGTTTCCATCCAAGCCCGCCGCCTCATCTCAAAACACGGCAGAACCCGAGATGAACGACAGCCACAATGACTGAAGCCACCCAGACGATTGAAGCCATCGAATACGAAACCGGTTCATTCCGGGATCGCAGCGCACGGGTTTTTTACCGGGACAACACTGTTTATCGCTATCTCAACGAAACCGCACTCAAAAACTGGGAGTTGGTTTCCCAAACGCCTTTTTTCACTCAGGCGCTTCAACGCGGCACGATTATCGAATCCAGTCTGGACAATACGTTCAGTCCTCATTCGACGAAAACCTCCGAGACCGATCTGTTTCAGTGGGCGGGACTGCTCCAGCATCGTCTGATTCCGTTCATTTCGTATCCCTACGAGTGGCCCTTCGGCATGTTAAAAGATGCCGCGCTGCTGCATCTGGATTTACTGAAACAAGCGCTGGAAGCCGGTTTTATCCTGAAGGATTCATCCGCCTTCAATATCCAGTGGCAAGGTTCCAAACCGATTTTTATTGATATTCCGTCCATCGAACCCTACAACGGCCACGAACCCTGGGTGGGCTACCAACAGTTCTGCGAGATGTTCCTGGCGCCTCTGCTACTAAACAGCTACAAAAATATTCCGTTTCAAGAATGGCTCATCGGCAACCCGGATGGCATCAAACTACAGCATCTGGCAGCGATGGCAGGATTGAGAGACTGGCTGCGCCCCGGCATGTTTCGGCATGTCATTCTGCACAGTCGCCTGCAAGCCCAATTTTCAGACACGAAAAAGCAATACAAGGCCGAACTGGCTAACTCGGGCTTTGGCAAAGAGTTGATTTTAAACAACGTGGCCGATTTGCAAAAGATTGTTCGCAATTTGCAGCTAAAAGATTTTCGGTCGGAATGGTCGGATTACGCGCAACAAAACACCTACACCGAAGCCGATCAGAAAACCAAGGAAGCATTTATCGAGCGGCATCTCCAGCAAAACAAAAGCCGACTGGTTTGGGACATTGGCTGCAATACGGGACATTACTCCTATCTGGCGGCCAAGCATTGCGAGTATGTTGTAGCCATTGACGGCGATACGATGGCCATCGAAAAGCTGTATCGAAAGCTGAAACAGGAAAACAACACCCAAATTCTGCCGCTGATTGTCAACCTGACGCACCCATCGCCCAATGTGGGCTGGCGTTGTCTGGAACGAAAAACACTGTGGGAACGGACAAAACCCGATATGGTGCTGTGCCTAGCGCTCATTCATCACCTGGTGTTTGGGCAGAACATTCTGGTTTCCAGCGTGCTGCAATGGCTTGCAGAACTGGCGCCAACTGTTGTTTTAGAGTACGTTTCCACGCAAGATCCCATGTCTCAAAAATTGTTGCTGAACAAAGAACAAATTTACCGGGACTACGATGAAGAAGCTTTTAAAGCGCAAGTGCTGGAGGTGTTTGATATCGTGGAAGCGCAAGCGTTGCCGTCCGGCACCCGCACGCTTTATTGCCTGAAAAGAAAAGCGCTATGACATCTCGGTTTCATGAATTTGCGTTGACACCCGTTGAATGAGCAGCATCCATCAAACCATCGAAAAAAATAAACGGGCGCCGCTCGTGCCGTTCTGGGCTTTCTCGGTTGCACAACCGATTTACAGCATCCTCTCCCAGAACGTGGAATTTTTTATCAACCGGGATGCACAACTGTTGGATCTCATCTTGTGTGTCGCTGGTGGTTTCCTGTTACCGCCACTTTTAATGCAGGTTGTGATCGGGCAAATCGATCATCGGTTTGGAAAACGCATTGCCGATCATCTGCACCATAGTATCCTGGCTTTTCTGATCCTCCTGTTTATCGTGCAGATTACACACAGCCCCAATGTTTATGTCTTGTTGGGGATTGCCCTGGTTGCATGGCCCCTCGTTTTCTTGCTACTCCAGAAAATCAGCAAACAGCCAGCTTTTTATCTTTTCTTCAGGGTGCTCTCTATCCTTTCCATCGGTTTTATTCTTTCATTTTTCCTGGAAAAAGACGTCCGCGCCTATATTTCCAGAAACCTTCCCAATTTTCAATCCGTACAGACGCAAACAACCACTCAAATCAACGCACCGGTTCCCATCATCATGATCATCTTCGACGAACTACCGCTAGGTTCTCTGCTGGATGAGGACGGACAGATGAACGCCCGATTGTTTCCAAACTTCTCCACCCTTGCCAAACATTCCGACTGGTACCGGCACACAGCAGCTGTTTCCAGTTTCACCACCTCCGCCGTACCGGCCATTTTGTCCGGCATGCTCCCCAAAGACGCCGGGCAAGCACGCTTGCCTCTGCTGGTTGATTATCCCAACAACCTGTTCACGTTTCTGGGAAAAAACTACACGTACCATGTGGAAGAGGCTCGAAGCCGACTTTGCCCGGATGCGCTGTGCGAACGCAAGCTGCCGCCCTTCCTGGAACGAATGGGTGCGTTACTCCCGGATATCGTCAACCTCTACCTGCATATCGTGTTGCCACCCGATCTCACCGGACACTTACCCGACGTCAGTCAGGCGGAAGGCGGAACGCTGCTAAAGAAGCCCCTAAAGGGTGACTTGTTTCTGGATTTTGTCAATCAGATCGACATCAACCAGAACGGCAAAAAACCGCCCCTGCACTTGCTGCATATCGAACTTCCCCATCACCCGTTCGTGTACCTGCCTTCGGGGAAGATGTATGAAAGCCACCTGGAACAGTACATGGACGGCTTACTGAAGTTTCCAGTCAACGGCTACTGGAAAAAAGATGAATGGCTGGCCACGCAAGCACAGCAACGCCACCTGCTGCAAACCGTTTATACGGACAAACTCCTGGGCCAACTTATTCAGCAACTCAAAAAACGGAATCTGTATGATCAATCGTTGATTATTGTCGTCGCCGATCACGGCATCAGCTTTACGCCCGGACGGTATGCCCGGGTTGTCACAGCCCGGAATGCCCCGGATATCATGCCGGTTCCGTTCATAATGAAGCGGCCGAACCAGCAAGAAGGCCGGGTGATTGACCGCTATGCCCAAACCGTGGATATTCTGCCAACCATCGCGGCTGTTCTAAAAACAACCCTACCCTGGCGCACGGACGGACAATCGCTCCTGGAACCGAAATCCCCCGATTTCAAGGAAAAAACCGATCTCCTCATCTACAACACCTCCCAGATTCCCGTGAAGGTCTCGGCCAAGGCCTTGTTTTCTCATCAACGACTTACTGAAAACAAGACAAGACGCTTTGGGGATCTTCAAAGCGTAAATGATCTCTTTAAGGTGAACCCATCCCACCGGCAACTGCTGAACCAACCCACCCGGCGCTTTGAGTCGAAAGAAGCTTTGAACGTATTGACCCGGATTCAAAACCATGTGGCTTACACGGATGTTGACACAGGGCAACCGACATTACCGGCCCGGCTGCAAGGCAGTCTGCATTTTAAAACAGACAACACCCCAAAAAACGCTTACGATATCGCGATCAGCATCAACGGCGTCATCCAGGCCATCACACAAAGTGTGCCGACAGAACACAAGAACAGTTGGCATTTTTCGGCCATGCTTCCGGAAAACGCGCTATCCACAGGCAATAACAAGCTTGAAATTTACTTAATCCAAAACAAAGGCAACTCGTTGGTTTTGCAAAAAACGACAACACCCAACCCGGTTTCCTACCGGTTAATCATGGAAAACAACCAAACCACCAGCATCAAGAGTGGTCAAACAACCTACCGGTTATCCGATCTGTCGGGTGTTTCCGGCATTTTCAAATCGGAATATTTCAAAACCCGAGCGGACCGGGTCAATATCTGCGGCATCATTAACGGCGCCAAAGAGAATGGGCGCCGCATGATCGGCCTGACCCTGTTTAAGGACGGCCGATTTACGCATGAGGTTCAGCCGATGCAACCGGGCGAGTTCGCCCACGCAACCAGGCTCTCCCGAGGGGTGGCCTGCGGTGCTTCACAAAGTTGTTTCTACTTTTCGGTGCCGGTGGATTACACGGAAAGCCACATCCGTTTGTTTGCACTTTTTGAGAACAGACCAAAACAAGATAAAAGGGAAGGTCAAAAAGAGGGAGGATTTGCCGTCGAGATCCCGGTCAAACTCTCCCGAACGGCAAAGGACAACCTGAGCTATTGACGGCTATGCAAAAACGCTTTCGTAAACTTTCCTTGCAATTGTCATCCCACGATCGCATCCCTAAGCAATCCGGTTTTATGTTTTGCCTCTAATAGGGCAACAAGTAAAGAAAACGGAATTTCCGGGCCTATGTCCACCCTCGTGCCTTTTCCCCAAGCCTGCGAAATCGAAGGCGTCACGGTTGTCGGCTTTCCCAACGCCCAAAGCCTGTTTGAGCGCGTTGTGCTGGAAACCCAACAACCCCGGCAAACAGTCATCCATTATCTCAACGCTCATGTCGCCAACACGGCGTTTCATAACGCCCGGCTGAAAAACATTTTGCAGAAAGCCCCACTGGTTTACTGCGATGGCGCAGGCGTCATGCTGGCATCCAGGATGCTGGGCAGAGGTGACGTGTTGCCCATCCGCCTGCCTGCCGCCGACTGGTTCCTGGATATGATCGCCTACATGGCGGAAGCCAACTGCCGGGTGTTTTTGCTGGGCGGAGAGCCGGGCGTCCCGGAAAAAGCGCTTGAAATCATCAACGAGAAGATCCCAAACCACACAGTGGTCGGCGTACATCACGGATTTATCCTCAACGCCCCCGAAGTCGAGCAGCGACTCATCAACCACATCAACGAGCTACAGCCCGATCTGTTGATTGTGGGTTTTGGCACCCCATTACAAGAAGAATGGGTTGAGGAGCATGGCCACAAGCTGAAAGTGTCCACCATCCACGCCCTGGGCGCCGTCATGGATTATCTCGTCGGTAAGGTTTCCCGTTGCCCCAAGTGGATGGGCGATGCCGGGATGGAGTGGTTGTATCGCCTGTTTCTGGAGCCGGGCCGCCTGATGGGACGTTATGTCGTTGGCAATCCCTGGTTTCTGGCCAGAATCACCGTGCAGGCAGTCGGGTTGCATCTTGGCAATTTGTTAGCCGGGTTAAAGCTAAAACCAAGCACCTCAAATTAAGAAGGGTGCGAAAGAGAATCATCTTGTCATTCCCGCGAAAGCGGGAATCCAGGAAAAACTCGTCCAGAAAACATTAAATACCTCTATCCTAAAGCTAGCTTGTTGACCTGGATTCCCGCTTTCGCGGGAATGACAAACAGGGCACTGAATGTCGTTTTATGCGAATAACAGTTTGTGGCGGCAGAGCTTGGCGAGGAAGATGACGGGGTTGCCGTCGCGGTAATAGGCTGAATACCGGGGGATTTCAAAGCGCGAAGCATCTGCTTGCCATTGCGCGGTTTTCACCGCAAAGGCATACCGGTACGGCGAACGCTCCATCGCCTGCAATACCGGATCGGAATAATATCCCCACGGATACGCGAACACCGGCAGAAATACCTCACCCAGCGACTCGCTCAAGATCCGATAAGATTCGTGGATTTCCCAGTCCAGCTCGGCATCAGCCAGTTGGGTCAAATCCCGGTGTAGCATGCCGTGACTGCCGAAGGTAATATAGTCCGATTTCATCAGCGACTGCATCTGCGCCAGCGACATCAACGGGTCGCGTTCGGCTTCCGGCAGATGGCCCTGATCCCATTCGTTGGTGCCCGAAAACCGGCCAGGCAACACAAAAATGGTTGCCGGACAGCGCTCGGCTTCCAACACCGGAGCCGCTTCCTCAAAATTGTTGACGTATCCATCATCAAACGTAATCAACACCTGACGACGGCTGTCCTGTCCCGGATTCTCCATATCCAGCACATCGCGCATCGAAACGATTTCCATGCCAACAGCACGCAAGGTGCGAATAAACTGCCGCAAACCTTCGGGCGTAATGGTGATATGTTTGCGATCCGGGTGACGGATTGTAGTTTCAACGTGATGAAAATTAAACACCAGCATGATTTACACTCCTGCGTAAGCCCGTCTCAACACGGGCTTTTCGGGGCGACGCAACAAAATCCTGGAATCGGGAAGCGGCGCAGCCGAGGCATTCGACTGGCGCAACGGCATCATTTTGAACATTGTCTGCACAAAAACCCGTGCACTCAAAAGAAAGTTCACACCGGTTTGTAAACTCAATCGTGTCAACATTCCTTTTTTTCCGTCAAACAGGTTTTCGTTTGCTTCACTTTTTTTCAGAAGCCTGTAAGCCTTCTGGGCAGAGACCATGTAGCCATACATCAAAAACCGGGTAATCAGGTTGCGAAGCTGGCGCGATTGTAGAGCGTCCAGTTCATCAGAGGACAAAACTGGTTTTAACGTCTCCACAATCGAGAGTTCCGCCCGAAGCGCGGCATCGTAATTTTTCAGCACGCTGCGGCAACGGCCCGACATGCTTTGCTGATAGTTAATTAAACGCTTGCCCGTCGGATACGCGGAAAACTTCCGGCAGGCTTCGATAAAAAACACGCGGTCTTCGTGATAGCAATCCGACTTGAAGCCACCGACCGCTTCAAACACCGCACGATGCATCAAGGCCGTACTGGGCAACAACACGCCTTCCCGGGCCAGCGTCAACGCCGACAAATCACCCGAAGCCTTGTGCACAGGCGGCAGATTAACCAAACGATTGTTTTCATCCACTGCGTAATAACCGTTGTAAATCAGGCACTGTTTTTCAGGCGCCTTACGCAACGTTTGGATTTCAGTCGCCAGTTTCTCAGGCAGCCACACATCATCCGCGTCAATCAAGGCGATGTAATCGCCTTGCGCTTGCATAAAGCCAAAATTTCGGGCGGCTGAAACACCCTGGTTGGAGCGGCTGAATACTTTCAAGCGCGGATCGTCAATGGCGGCCAGTTTGCGTAATGTCTTATCGGTCGAACCGTCGTCCACCACAATCAGTTCCAGGTATGGATAGGTTTGCGACAGCACGGACTGCACCGCACACTCGATAGTCGCTTCACCCTGATACACCGGCAAAATCACAGAGACGGTCGGCGTCAGTTGTTGATACACCGCCTCCAACCGTTCGATAAAGATTTCCTGATCAAAGTCAGCCGCCCGGGCCATGGCCGTGGCTTGTAAATCGGCTTTCTCCGCACTCGAAAAACTTAAAACCGTTTTGGCATGC